>JAEWBL010000035.1 GCA_023391175.1 Pseudomonadota bacterium | reverse complement strand
GAGATCTTCTTGATGGCGTTGGCCATGTTCTCCACGGCGATGGTGACGAAGCTGTCCGCCACCTCCTCGGGGGTGCGGCCGCCGCCGATCTCGGCGGCCAGCGCGGAGAACTTCTGGCGCACCACCTCGGCATCAAGGGGCTGGTCCTGGGCGGGGCCGAAGATCTTCGGGAAATAGTCCGGGATCAGCTTGCCCAGCATCACGTTGGCATCGGTGACGGCCAGCGGCCCGCCCCGGCGATAGCAGGCCGGGCCGGGATTGGCGCCGGCCGAATCGGGGCCGACGCGGAAGCGCGCGCCGTCATAGTGCAAGATGGAGCCGCCGCCCGCCGCCACCGTGTGGATGCGCATCATGGGCGCGCGGATGCGCACGCCAGCGACCTCGGTGTCGAAGGCGGTCTCCAGCTCCCCGTCATAATGGCAGACATCGGTCGACGTGCCGCCCATGTCGAAGCCGATGATGCGCTCGAAGCCGGCCAGCGCCCCGGTCTCGGCCGCGCCCACCACGCCGCCGGCGGGGCCGGACAGCAGGGCATCCTTGCCCTGAAACAGGTCGGCGGCGGTGAGGCCGCCCGACGACATCATGAACATCAGGCGGATCGCCTCGGCCCCGCCGTCGCCCTCGGCCCCGCCGGACAGCTCGTCCGCCACCTGCCGCACATAGCGGCGCAGGATGGGGGAGAGATAGGCGTCGGCCACCGTGGTGTCGCCGCGCCCCACCAGCTTGATGAGGGGCGACACCTCATGGGAGACGGACACCTGCGGGAAGCCCATGTCCCGGGCCAGCGCCGCCACCTGCTGCTCGTGCTCCGGGTAGCGGTAGCCGTGCATGAAGACGATGGCGACCGCCGCGATGCCATCCGCCTTCGCCTGCTCCAGCGCGGTGCGCACGGTGGCAAGGTCGGGCGCAGCTTCGACGGTGCCGTCGGCGCGCACGCGCTCGTCCACCTCCAGCACGCGCTCGAACAGCATGTCGGGCAGCACGATCTTCTTGGCGAAGATTTTCGGCCGCGCCTGGTAGCCGATCTTGAGCGCGTCCTTGAAGCCGCGCGTGGTGACGAGGAGGGTGCGGTCGCCCTTGCGCTCCAGGAGGGCATTGGTGGCGACCGTGGTGCCCATCTTCACGGCAGAAACCAGTCCGGGCGGGATCGGCGCGCCGGGGGGAAGGCCGAGCAACTCGCGGATGCCATGCACCGCGGCGTCGCGATAAGCCTCCGGATTCTCCGACAGCACCTTGTGGGCGACGAGGCTGCCGTCCGGCCGTTTGCCCACGATATCGGTGAAGGTGCCGCCCCGGTCGATCCAGAATTCCCAAGGCGCGGGAGAGGGTGCGGCGGCTGACGGAGAGGGGGCTGCCGCAGCGTCGGCTTCGGCGGCTGCGCTCGTCTTCACATCGTCGCTCGACATCGGCCCCGTTTCCCGTCTGGATGGTGGCAGGCGGGGTTGGCAGGCTTCCTGCTCCCCTGTTCTGGCGCGGCAAGGGCGCGCCGGCGAAGCACAGGGCTCCGCTCGCGAATAAGGAAGTCATGGGGGCGATAAAACGTCAACAATTTGTTGACGAAATATCGAAGGCGGGAGAACATCCTGCCAAGAGCGCCTGAATGCCCGGTTCTTCTTGGCCGGCGGAACAACGGCGCCGGTCTCCAGAGGGGTTCCGATGACCAGCGAAGAATTCCGTCACCGAACGGGGGCTGCGCCAACCTGCGCCTTTGCCCCGGCGCGCACCGGGGGGGCGCCGCGATGATCCGCAAGCTGCTCGATGGCCTCTATTTCGCCTCCGGCGTGGCCGCGGCCGGATTCCTGATCCTCATCTTCCTCCTGATGATGGGCCTGTCGGTAGGACGACAGTTCGGCATCAACATTTCCTCCGGCGACGACTTCGCCGCATGGTCCATGGCCGCCATGGCCTTCCTTGGCCTCGCCCACACCTTCCGCTATGGCGAGATGATCCGCGTCGGCCTCCTGCTGGAACGGCTCACCGGGCGGCGGCGGCAGGCGCTGGAACTGTTCGCGCTCACGGTGGGCATCGCCTTCCTCGCCTATTTCACCTGGAACGCCGGCCGTCTCGCCTACGATTCCTGGCGCTTCGGCGACATGTCCCAGGGCGTGGTCGCCGTGCCGCTGTGGTTTCCCCAGACGGGCTATGTCGCCGGCCTCGCCATCCTGCTCATCGCCATGGTGGACGAGTTCGTGAACGTCGCCGGCGGCAACCGGCCCCGCTACGAGAAGGAGCCCGTCTCCTCGCCCGACGAACTGGTCGACCGCATCGCGTCCGGGGGAGGCGTTTGAGCCATGCCCCACCTCGATCTCATCCAGCTTTCGCTGGTCCTCCTCGTCTTCCTCATCGCCATTCTCGCCTCCGGCGTGTGGATCGCCCTCGGCCTCGGCCTCGTCGGCCTTTTGGCCATGGTGCTGACGACGCCGGTTCCCATCGGCCAGGTGCTCGCCACCACGGTGTGGAGCGCCAGCGCCTCCTGGACCCTCGCCGCCCTTCCCCTCTTCATCTGGATGGGCGAAATCCTGTTCCGAACCCGATTGTCGGAGGAGATGTTCCGCGGCCTCGCCCCGTGGCTGCAATGGCTGCCCGGCCGGCTGCTGCATGTGAACGTGGTGGGCTGCGGCATCTTCGCGGCGGTGTCCGGCTCCTCGGCCGCCACCTGCGCCACCATCGGCAAGATCGCCCTGCCGGAGCTGGACAAGCGGGGCTATGACAAGGGCATGAGTCTGGGCTCGCTGGCCGGCTCCGGCACGCTCGGCCTGCTCATCCCGCCCTCCATTCCCATGGTGGTCTATGCGGTGACGGCCAACGTCTCCGTGCTGCAGGTGTTTCTGGCGGGCTTCCTGCCGGGTCTGCTCGTGATGGGGCTCTATTCGGGCTACATCATGCTGTGGTCGCTGCTCAATCCCGGCCGCACGCCGCCACGCGATCCGCACATGCCGCTCGCCGAGAAGCTCCGGCAGTCGGCCAAGCTCGTGCCCTGCCTGCTGCTCATCGCGGCGGTGTTCCTGTCGCTGGTGCTCGGCATCGCCACCGCCACCGAATGCGCTGCCTGGGGCGTGACCGGAGCGCTGGCCCTGGCGTGGTGGAGCGGCACGCTCACCTGGAAGACGCTGATCGAAAGCGTGATGAGCGCCACGCGGCTCAGCTGCATGATCATGCTCATCATCGCCGGCGCCGCCTTCACCACCGCGGCCATGGCCTATACCGGCATTCCCATGGCCCTCGCGGAGTGGGTGCAGGGGCTGAACCTGACGCCCGGCAAGCTCGCCCTCGCGCTGACCGTGATGTACATCATCCTGGGCTGCCTCGTGGACGGCATCTCCATGATCGTGCTCACCGCGGTCATCGTGCTGCCCATGGTGAAGCAGGCGGGCTTCGACCTCGTGTGGTTCGGCGTCTACCTCGTGATCCACGTGGAGATGGCGCAGATCACCCCGCCGGTGGGCTTCAACCTGTTCGTGCTGCAGAACATGAGCGGGCGCGACAGCTTCACGGTCGCGCGGGCGGCGCTGCCGTTCTTCTTCCTGCTCGTCGCGGCGCTCGCCATCATCACCGTCTTTCCGGAGATCGCGCTCACCC
>JAEWBL010000521.1 GCA_023391175.1 Pseudomonadota bacterium | reverse complement strand
TGGGCACGATGGTGTGGATGTCGCAGGGATGGACGTTACCGATGAGACTGTCGTTGTTGCAGAAGATGTCCCGGTCGTGAACGCCCGGATTGGCCTCCCAATTGTTCTCGATCATGTATTTGATGGCCGCACCCATGGTTCCCACATGGATGATGATGCCGGTGGAGGTGAGAAGGCTGTCGCCCGCCGCATTGTAGAGGGTGAAGCACAGTTCGCCCTCCTGCTCCACGATGGGAGAGGCGGCGATCTTCTTGGCGGTCTCGCGGGCATCGACGACGCCGGCGCGCAGGCGGGAGAACAGCTTGTTGTAGAGGATGGGCTCGCTCTCGCGCAGCTCCAGCTTTTTCAGGCCGGCATAATGGCCGGTGGCCTTGGTGGCCGTCATCAGCCGGTCGCGATGCTCTTTGAGCGTCTCGCCGCCCCGCACGATGCCGCGGGTGGCGCCCTCAAGGCTGGTTTGCTTGACGTTGACGTTCATGGGTTCGTTTCCTCTGAGATTGTTTGGGTTTGCTGCCCTTTCCCCTTGCGGGAGAGGGCTTTTCCCGTTCCTCCCCTCTCCCCTTGCGAGAGAGGGCTTTTCCCGTTCCTCCCCTCTCCCCATGCGGGAGAGGGGCTGGGGGTGAGGGGGCTGGTGCCTTTTGTCCCCGGCTTCGGAGCGAAGGGAGGGACACCCCTCACCCCAGCCCTCTCCCGCAAGGGGAGAGGGGGCCTATCGCTCTGCCTGGCGCCGCCCCGCCCCTCACACCTCCTTCAGGTGGAAGAGCCGGTGGCCGTCGAGCCAGGTCTCGAAGCCGTCGGGCACGACAAAGGTGGTCGCGTCGGATTCGATGATGGCAGGGCCCATGACGCGATTGCCGGGGCGCAGGGATTCCATCTTGTAGAGCTGCGCATCCACCCATTTCTTCTTGCGATAGAACTTGCGGGTACCGATCTTTGCTTCCTCCGGCGGGGTCTCGCCCTCTTCCGGCTCCTTGGGGATGCGGGGCTTCGGGATCGGAACCATGCCGCGCATGATGGCGCCGGTGACCGAGTAGCCCAGCTCCGGCGAGCGGGCGGACGCCGCATAGACGCGGCCATAGGTGGCGTTGAAGGCGTCGGTGAGCTGGTCCCAGTCTCCGGCCGTTCCGGCGGTGGCGATGGGGCTCTCGATCTCCAGGTCGTTCAGCTGCCCGCGATACTGCATGCGGTAGCCGGGCTGGAGCGTCACCTGATCGGCCGAATAGCCGTTCAGCTTGAACTCCTCCAGAACGTTGTGGGTCAGCTCTTCCCACGCCGCCTGGAGCGTCTGCGCGGCCTTCACCTTGTCCGCCTCCGGGGCATCCGGCGGCATGTTGATGTCGAGGGACTTGTCGTAGCGATACTCGAAGTCCGCCGCCGCGCAGCCGAAGGCGGAGAAGCCGGCCGCCCATGCGGGCACGATCACGTCCTCGAAGCCGAGGCCTTCCGTATAGCCATAGGTGTGGACCGGCCCCGCGCCACCATAGGAGAAGCAAACGAAGCTCTGGGGCGAATAACCCTTGCCCGAGATCATGGAGCGCAGGTAATCGCGCAGATCAGAGTCGAGCAGCTCGATGATGCCGGCCGCCGCATCTTCCACCGAGAGGCCGAGCTTGTCGGCGATCTGCACCTTGATGGCGTCCACCGAGCGCTGCCGGTCCAGCTTCACCGCGCCGCCGAGGAAGTTGTCGGGGTTGAGATAGCCGAGCACCATGTGGCAGTCGGAGATGGTGACGGTCTCGATGCCGCTCTCCTTCCAGCACACGCCCACCCGGTAGCCGGCCGAATCCGGGCCGAGCTTGATGGCGCGGGTGTAGGGATCGAGCCGGATGAAGGAGCCGGCGCCGGCGCCCACCGAGTCCATCGCCACCAGCGGCAGGGACAGCACGAGCCGGGCCATGTCCGGGTCGTTCTTGATGGTCATCTCGCCCTGGGTGATGAGCGCCACGTCGAACGAGGTGCCGCCGATGTCCGAGCAGGCGATGTTCTTGTAGCCCAGCACTTCGCCCAGATACTTCGCGCCGATCACGCCGCCGATGGGGCCGGAGACGATGGTGCGCGCCAGCTCCTTCGCCTTCCAGGAGATGGTGCCGCCATGGGTCGCCATCACGCGGAAGTCGAACTTGGTGCCCCGCTCCTTGAAGGCGTTGGAGATCTTGGAGAGGGTCTGCCGCGAGGGCTCGGCGGCGTAGCCTTCGAGGATGGTGGTGTTGGTGCGATGGGTTTCCTTGCGCACCGGATAGTAATCGGCCGAGGCGAAGACCGGGATCTTCTTGCCGCTCTTCTCCACTTCCTCGGTCACGATGTCGCGCACGCGGCGCTCGTTCACCGGGTTCTTGTAGGAGTGCATCAGGGAGATGACGATGCCTTCCACGTCCGCCGCGATGAGGTCGCGGGCCGCCTCGCGGGCGCTCTCTTCGCGCAGGGGGATGACCTGCGTGCCCATCATGTCGGTCCGCTCGGTCACGCCGCGGGTGAGCTGGCGGGGCACCAGCGGCGGGTCGTAGCGATGGGTGTTCAGGTGGATGCGGTCCTCATAGGCATAGCCGAGGTGGCTCTGCACCGCGCGGCCCATGCGGTGGAAATCCTCCATGCCGCGATTGACGATGAGGCCGCATTTCAGCCCCTTGCGCTGGACCACGCGATTGAGCATCGCGGTGCCGGAATAGACGCCCGTCTGAAGCTGGGCGAGGGCCTCGTGGAGCGACATGCCCCAGTTGGCGAGCCCGTCTTCAGAGGACGCGATGAGGCCGAGGGCCTCGTTCTGCGGCGTGGACTGGGCCTTGCCGACGACGAAGTCGCCGTCCTGGTCCACGAAGAAGGTATCCGTCATGGTGCCGCCGGCATCGATGCCGAGCACCTGGACGCTGCGCAGGTTTCCCACGGGAACGTTCACGCTCGTTTCCTCCCTGTCGTGCCGGCGTTGGATTTTTCGGTGCCGGCTCGCAGCATGAGGGGCAGGATGCGTGCCAGCCGCGATCGACTGTATAAATGCGAGGATTCTCCTGATCTTTGTGCAATGCGTCATGTAATCTGGAAGTCTTCGACTGTCCGATTTCCGGACACTTGTTGTCCGCCACCCGATCGTTTCAGACAACGACTGCCGTCCGCGCCCCGGCCGGACTTGCGAGCGGCATGAAAGTGCGCGTATTCTCCGGCCAAAGCCGCCGCCGCCGGCCTCGATGCCGGCGGTCAGAACGCGGCAATTCAGGGAGTGAACCCGCCTGCGGGCACCCTCGGCCACCGGCTAGGGCAGCCCGCCGGCCAATGGCTCCGGCGGCGCAAACGGGAACGCCGCGCCGCCCGGCCCGGAGGGCAGAGCTGGTGCCACATCGCGAGATTGCGCGCGCCTGGGAGGCGTTTCACCAGGACGGCGCCGCCTCCGCCGTCATCCGTCCGGCGGTGATGGCGTCCTGGCAGCGCTCCCGCCTTCATCACATCGCCGCCGACCGCCCGGCCGCTCCGTTGGTGAGCGAGGCGGAGCTGTTCCGCCGCCGCCACCAGAACAACCGCCTCGTCACCGCCGCCCGCCCGGCCATGGAGGAGGCGCGCCACCTCCTCTCCGACGCCCATTCCATGCTGATCCTCTCCGACCCGGAGGGCACGATCCTGGAGGCAGAGGGCGATGCCCGCGCCCTCGACACGGGGCAGGAGGTGAAGCTCCAGCAGGGCGGCCTGTGGTGCGAGGCGGAGATCGGCACCAACGCCATCGGCACCACGCTCGCCGGCGGCCGGCCGGTGCAGATC
>JAEWBL010000607.1 GCA_023391175.1 Pseudomonadota bacterium | reverse complement strand
ATGAAGGACCGCTCCGGCGAGGTCATCTACGTCGGGAAGGCCGGCAGCCTGCGCTCGCGCGTCCGCAGCTACTTCGACGCGGGCCGCGGCGACGATCGGCTGTTCATCCCGCTGCTCGACACGCTGCTCGGCGACCTCGAGGTGATCGTCACCCGCTCCGAGAAGGAGGCGGTGCTCCTCGAGAACGAGCTCATCACGAAGCACAAGCCGCGCTTCAACGTCCGGCTGCGCGACGACAAGGACTTCATCGTCCTGCGCCTCGACGAGTCGCACCCGTACCCCCGGCTCGAGGTCTGGCGCGCGCGGCTGCGGAAGGACGACGGCGCCCGCTGGTTCGGGCCCTACTCGAGCGCGAGCAGCATCCGCGAGACGTTGCGGGTGGTGAACCGGCACTTCCTGCTGCGGACCTGCACCGACTACGTGCTCGAGCACCGGCGTCGGCCGTGCATCCTCTACCAGATCAAGCGCTGCCCGGCGCCGTGCGTCTACGAGGTGCCGCCCGACGAGTACCGCCAGAGCGTGGAGGACGCGATCGAGTTCCTGGAGGGCCGCGAGTCCGAGCTGGTGGGGCGCCTCCGGGAGCGCATGGAGACTGCCGCGGCGGGGCTGCGGTTCGAGGACGCGGCGCGCGTGCGCGATCAGCTCGTCGCGGTGGAGCGCAGCCTCGAGAAGCAGCGCGTGCTCATGTCGGACGAGGGCGATCGCGACGTCGTCGGCTTCCACCGCGAGGGCCCGAGCCTGGTGGTGCAGGTCCTGGCGATGCGGCGCGGCAAGCTGCAGGACGCCCGCGCCTTCCCGTTCTCGGGGCAGGAGTTCCCCGACGAGGAGATCCTCTCCTCGTTCCTGTCGCTCTACTACGAGCAGGCGCCGCCGCCGGACGAGGTGCTGCTGCCCATCGAGCCCGCCAACATGGCCGCGCTCGCGGAGGTGCTGACCGACCGCCGCGGGCGCCGCGTGCGGCTGCTCACGCCGCAGCGCGGCGCCAAGGCCGACCTGCTCGACGTGGCCGCGCGCAACGCCGCGCAGAGCTTCAAGGCCTGGCACGAGAAGGACGAGCGGCGCGAGGCGTCGCTCACCGCCCTGGTGCGCGCGCTCGACCTGTCGCGCGTGCCGCGCTGGATGGAGTGCTACGACATCTCGACGTTCCAGGGCGCGCTCGCGGTTGGCTCGGGCGTGTCGATGAAGGACGGCGAGCCCGACAAGGCGAACTACCGGCGGTACAAGGTCCGCGGCGTCGCCGGACAGGACGACTTCGCGATGCTGCACGAGGTGATCACGCGGCGGCTGCGCCGCGGCCTCGCCGAGGGTGCCCTGCCGGACCTGCTCGTGATCGACGGCGGCAAGGGGCAGCTCAACGCCGCGCTCGCCGCCGCGAAGGACCTCGGCGTGCCGGTGAAGCCGGTGCCGGGCAACGACGCGGCCCCGTACGTGGAGATGGTCGGCCTCGCGAAGAGCCGGCTCGTCGACTACGGCACGCGCCGCGTGGTCTCGGGCCGGCGCCGGGCGCCGGCGCGCAGCGCGGTGGCCGACGCGGCGGAGGAGGCGGGGAAGGGGTTCGTCTCGGAGCTCGCGCGCACTCCGGAGCGCGTCTTCCCGCCCAATCGCAAGGACCCCGTGGTCCTGCGGCAGAACTCGGCCGAGCTCTTCATGCTGGCGCGGCTGCGCGACGAGGCGCACCGCTTCGCCGTGACGTTCCACCGGAAGCTGCGCCGCTCCCGGAACCTCCAGAGCGTCCTCGAGGAGATCCCCGGCATCGGCGCGGGGCGGCGGCGCGCGCTGCTGCGTACGCTCGGGTCGCTCCGCCGCGTCAAGGCGGCCTCGATCGACGAGCTCAGGGCCGTGGAGGGCTTCGGCCCCAAGCAGGCCCAGTTGGTCTGGGAGTTCTTCCACGCCCCCGGACGCGAGGACGTGGCCGACGCGGTCGCCATGGAGCCGGAGGGCGTGAGCGCCGAGCTCACCGCCGAGGCGGGAGCCCCGACCGGACCCGAGGACGCCGCGGCGCTGCAGGTCAGCGAGGACGAGCTCGACGCCGCGCTCGCGGAAGAGGAGACCAGCGTCCAGTGAACCTTGCGCCGCCGCATGCCGCTTCGATATCCAGTGACTCACCCCGCACCGGAGGCCTCATGAACGGGAACAGCGCCGTGTCGCAGACGACCGCCCTCGGACCGATCGTCGATCAGCTCTGCAGCGCCGCTTGCGAGCTCGGAAACGGGAAGCCGCGCGGCAAGATCGTGCTCCCCTCGCGCGACGTCGTCATCGAGTGCCTTGAGCAGCTGCGGTCGGTGTTCTTCCCCGGCTACTTCGGCACGCCCGATCTCCACGACGAGTCGCTCCATTACTACATCGGCTCCACGCTCGACCGCGTGCTGCGGAACCTCGAGGAGCAGATCCGCCGCGGCATCGCCTTCTCCGAGTCCCACGACTTCGAGACCTGCGAGCACTGCGCCTCGGAGGCGACCCGCATGACGCGCGCCTTCATGGCGCGCCTGCCCGAGGTGCGCCGCCTGCTCGCGACCGACGTCGACGCCGCGTACGAGGGCGACCCCGCGCTCAAGATCAAGGCGGAGGCGATCTTCAGCTACCCGGGCGTGTTCGCGGTCACGAACCAGCGCGTCGCGCACGAGCTCCACGTGCTCGGCGTCCCGCTCATCCCGCGCATGATCACCGAGCACGCCCACGCGGCGACCGGCATCGACATCCACCCCGGCGCGCGCATCGGCGAGAAGTTCTTCATCGACCACGGCACCGGGGTCGTGATCGGCGAGACCGCGATCATCGGCAGCCACGTGACCATCTACCAGGGGGTGACGCTGGGGGCGAAGAGCTTCCCCAAGGACGAGAAGGGGAACCCGATCAAGGGCATCGATCGGCACCCCATCGT
>JAEWBL010000548.1 GCA_023391175.1 Pseudomonadota bacterium | reverse complement strand
GGCGCAGGCGAGGTCCATGCCGGCGGCGCCGGGGGTCGCGTAAGCGGGCAAAGGCAAGCCGGCGGCATGGGGCAGGCGCTGAATCTTCACAGGGGGCGGTGTCACGGATGGGTTCCCGAGAGTTCGTCGGCGATGCGGGTGACGAGGTGGCGGGCGACCTCGGCCTTGGTGGCCGAGGGCCAGTCCTCCACGCCGGCGGCGGTGACGAGGTGCACGGTGTTGCTGTCGCCGCCCATGATGCCGGTGGCGGGGGACACGTCATTGGCGACGATCCAGTCGCAGCCCTTGCGCACGCGCTTGTCCCGCGCATGAGCCACCACCTGCTCGGTTTCCGCCGCGAAACCGACCACCAGGCGCGGACGCAGGGTGTGGTGGCGCGAGACCGAGGCGAGGATGTCGGGATTCTCCACCAGCGTCAGGGCGGGCGCGCCGCCACCGTCCTTCTTGATCTTCTGCTCCGAAGCGTCGGCCACCCGCCAGTCGGCGACTGCCGCGGCGAAGACGGCGGCGTCCACGGGCAGATTCTCTTCCACCGCCGCCAGCATGTCGCGGGCGCTCTCCACGTGGATCACCCGCACGCCCGTGGGGTCCGGAACTTCGGCCGGGCCGGAGACCAGCACGACCTCGGCTCCGGCGGCGCGGGCCGCGGCGGCGATCGCATGGCCCTGCTTGCCCGAGGAGCGGTTGGCGATATAGCGCACCGGGTCGATGGGCTCATGGGTCGGACCCGAGGTGACGAGGATCCGGCGGCCGGCGAGCCGTCGGGACGCGCCTTCGCCGAAATGCGCTTCGATGGCGGCGAGGATCTCCATGGGCTCCGCCATGCGGCCCTCGCCGAACTCGTCGCGCTCGGCCATGGCGCCCGAATTGGGGCCCACCACCGAGATGCCGTCGGCCCTCAACTGGGCCACGTTCCGGCGTGTTGCGGGGTGCGCCCACATGCGCGGATTCATGGCCGGGGCCACAAGCACCGGCTTGTCGGTGGCGAGCAGGCAGGTGGTGGCGAGGTCGTCGGCAAGGCCGTGCGCCATGCGGGCGAGCAGGTCGGCGGTGGCCGGCGCCACCACGAGGAGGTCCGCCTCCCGCGAGAGGCGGATGTGGCCGATATCGTGCTCGGCGGTGAGATCGAACAGGTCGGTGAACACCCGCTCGCCGGTGATCGCGCCCACCGACAGCGGCGTCACGAATCGCCCGGCCGCCTGGGTCATGATGGCGCGGACCGTGGCGCCGCGCTCCTTCAGGCGGCGCACCAGATCGAGGCACTTGTATGCGGCAATGCCCCCTCCGATGAGGAGGAGGATGCGCTTGTCCTTCAGCATCTGCGGCTCCATTGGCGTCGTCCTGTCGCAGTACAGCACGCCGTGGCCGCCATGCAACGCGCCCGGCCCGCGAGCGCGATCGGGAGCGAGACGGGGGTGCGAATCGCAATTCTGCAGCCCAGAGTAGTTTCCGGGTGTACCGCTACCCGAAATTACATTTCCAGCGCCTGCGGCCTGTTGAGCCATGGGGCCGTAAAGAACGTGCGAAGAAAATCGTGGCCGGCGGTACGATTACGCCCCGTCCGCCCGTGCCGCGTGCTGGCGCCGCGCGGAACTGGCCATTAGAATCCGTCACATGAGAGGTATCACGGGCCAGGTCGGAAACTCGGACGGGGCTGGAGGCGCGGAAGACGTTCGTCTTCGCGCGTTCGGCGGCGAGTTTGTCGACGGGGCCGTGGAGCAGCAATTTAGGGTCGCGTGCCTCGAAGAGGCGCGGCGCCACGGGCGTTTCCTGTTCGCCGCCTCGGTCATCCTCAATGCCTTGTTCCTGATGAGCGACTGGCGATTCGCCGGAACCGCGCATTTCGTGGTGGCGGTCAGCGCGCGTTTCGCGGTCGTCGCGTTGTCGCTGCTCTGCTTGGTTGCGGTGCAGATAGCGACGACGCCGGGGCGGATGACCGCCATCTACCTCGTGTGGCTCTGGGGCATATCGGCAGCCATTGCGGTGCTGGTGAGTTCGCACAGCGACCTTGCCCTGTTCGTGGTGATGCTGCTGCCAACGGTCTTCTACCTGGCGGTGCCCATCCCGTTCGGCTGGCTTGTGTCCGGCGGGTTCGGGGCCAGTGCGCTGCTGCTCTTCGGCTATCTCGACCGTTCGACGGGCTGGCAGATGGGGGTGGGCCTCGCCCTCGCGGTGGCGGTGCTCAACACCATGCTGGCTCTCATCGCGGCCCGCGCCAACCGGACGGAGCGGCGCTTCTGGTCGGTGGTGCGTGCCGAGCGCGAGGCCAACGAGAAACTCCGGGCCAGCGAGGACATCCTGGAGAATACGTTCCAGGCGGTGCCGATTCCGCTGGTCGTCGCGCGGCTGGACGACGGCCGGCACATCAAGTCCAACGAGGCCGCGCGCCGCTTCTACGGCGGAACGCTCGACCTGCCCGACGGCGGGGGCCTGTGCGACGCGGCGCTCGGCGGCAAGGATGCCCAATCCCTTCGCGATCGCCTGCGCCGCGATGGCATCGCCACCGAGTTTGAAACCACGGTGACGCTCGCCGACGGCGAGGAGCGGCAGGTCGTGCTGGCAGCCGCGGTGACGCCCTCCGGCCCCTCGCCCAACCTCGTCGCTGCGCTGGTGGACGTCACCGACCGCCGCGCCGCAGAACGCCAGGCGCGCTATGCGGCAAGCCACGATGCCCTGACCGGCCTGCCCAACCGCGCCGCCTTCCACGAGGGACTGGAGGCCGCGCTCGCCCGCCGCAAGCCGGGGCAGGGCATCTGCGTGCTGCTCATGGACCTCGACGGACTCAAGGACGTCAACGACACCCTGGGCCACGATGCGGGCGACGCCGTGCTCATGGAGACGGCGCACCGGCTCGACGCCCTCATCGACCAGCCGGCGCTGATCGCGCGGCTCGGAGGCGACGAGTTCGTCTGCGCCGTCGAGGGGCCGGACCCGGTCGGGCTCGGCCGCCGCCTGGCCCAGAGCGTCCTCGCCGAGCTGCGCCGGCCGCTGCTGCATGCGGGCCGGCATTTCTCCACGCGGGCCAGCATCGGCATCGCCGCCTGTCCCGAGCATGATTGTAGCTACGGCGAGCTGATGAAGGACGCCGACCTCGCGCTCTATGCCGCCAAGCAGCAGGGGCGTAACCGCGTGGTCGTCTATGCCCCGGCCATGCGCCAGGCCGTGCTGGAACGGGTGGCGCTGAACCGGGCCATGATCGGCGCCCTCGCCGACGACGAGATCGTGCCCTACTACCAGCCCAAGGTTTCGCTCACCACGGGGCGCCTCGCCGGGGTGGAGGCGCTGGTGCGCTGGCGGCGCTCGCCGCACAGCATCCTCTCGCCCTCCGCCTTCGAGGCTGCGCTGTCGGACCCCGAACTCGCGGTGCTGATCGGCGAGCGCATGGTGCGCCGGGTGGCGAGCGACGTTCGCGGTTGGATCGAGCTTGGCTACGACTGCGGGCGTGTCGCCATCAACCTCGCGCCCGCACAGTTCACCAACCGCGACCTCGCGCCCACCCTGTTGCGCCAGTTCCATGCCGCTGGCGTCGAGCCGTCGCATTTCGACGTGGAGATCACCGAGACCGTCTTCCTCGGGCGCAGCTCCGACCACGTGGCGCCGATCCTCGACGAACTGAACCGCGCCGGCGTGCGTGTCGCGCTGGATGATTTCGGCACCGGCTACGCCGGCCTCATCCATCTCAAGCAATTGCCCATCGACACCATCAAGATCGACCAGAGCTTTGTGAAGGATATCGAGCGCGACGCCTTCGACACCGCCATCGTTTGTGCGGTGATCGAGCTGGGCCGCAAGCTCGGCATGCGGGTGGTGGCCGAAGGCCTCGAGACCGCCGGACAGGCCCGCTTCCTGCGCGACAACGGCTGCGAGCTGGCGCAGGGCTTCCTCTTTTTCCGGCCCCTGGCCGCGCCGGAGATGACCGACCTGCTGCGGGCCGAGCGCCCAGACACCGCCGCCGCCCGCCTGGCCCTGTTTACAGGGGCGCCGATCGCGCAGGCGTGAGCGCGTTGGCGGGCCGTGGGTGGCGGGCCACGCTGCACTGCGAAAGGCAGTCTGCGGAAAGTTGCGGCAAGTAGAGGCGGCATGATTTCGCGCTGCGAAATCTTTTTGCCGGCCACGTGGCCAATTCGTCCCTTCTCAGACAATCCAAGGCGAAGCGGACGCCGGAAATGGCCAAGTTGTCGCAGCAAATGCGACAATTGCCGGGGGCGTGCCCAAACAAGCATCAAATCTTGCCCTCACCTTGGGCACGACATGCGAATGAAACTAAATCAAAGTGTCGCTAATCATACAAAATGGGTGGGGACGGTGCCTGGGGTGATGGAGAGAGCACCATGGTTCATCAGGAAGCGTTGCAAATCGAGCGCGAGCAGCCTCGATCTCATGTGCCGCTCGTTTCACTGAGCGACGTGGCTCTGACCGGGATCTACGAGATCTCGAAGATTCTGACGGCCCCGAATCGCCTCGAAACCACGCTGTCGAGCGTTGTTAATCTTCTGTCGTCCTTCATGCAGATGCGCCATGGCGTGATTTCGCTGCTGGAAGACGATGGCATTCCCGACATCACCGTCGGCGGGGGCTGGAACGAAGGCACCGATGCGCGCTACCGCGCGCGCCTGCCGGAGAAGGCCATCGGACAGGTGATCGCGACCGCCGTGCCGCTGATTGCCGAGAACGTCGCCTCCCACCCGGCCTTCAGCGAGGCCGACGCGCAGGCACTCGGCGCCAGCGAGGACACGCGCGTGTCCTTCATCGGCGTGCCGATCCGCGTCGCGTCCCGGGTGATCGGAACGCTGACGATCGACCGCGTGTGGGACGGCCGCTCCGTGTTCCGGCTCGATTCGGATGTGCGTTTCCTCACCATGGTGGCGAACCTCATCGGCCAGACGGTCCAGCTTCATCGCGTCGTCTCGCGCGACCGCGAGCGGCTGATGGCGGAAAGCGGCCGCCTGCAGAAGGAATTGTCTGAGTTGAAGCCGTCGAGCGCCGGCCGCGAGCGCAAGCGCGTCTATGTGGATGGCATCATCGGCGACAGCCGCGAGATCCGCGGCCTGCTCGACAAGATCATGATCGTCGCCAAGTCCCATTCGCCGGTGCTGCTGCGCGGCGAATCGGGCACCGGCAAGGAACTGATCGCCAAGGCGATCCATGAGCTTTCGCCCCGCGCCAAGGGGCCCTTCATCAAGCTGAACTGCGCCGCGCTGCCCGAATCCGTTCTGGAGTCCGAGCTGTTCGGCCATGAGAAGGGCGCCTTCACCGGTGCGGTGGGGGCGCGCAAGGGTCGCTTCGAGCTGGCTGACAAGGGAACGCTTTTCCTCGACGAGATCGGCGAGATTTCCCCCGCCTTTCAGGCGAAGCTGCTGCGTGTGCTGCAGGAGCAGGAATTCGAGCGGGTCGGCGGCAGCCACACCCTGAAGGTGAATGTGCGCGTCGTCGCCGCCACCAACAAGAACCTCGAAGAGGCGGTGGCGAAGAACGAGTTCCGCGCGGATCTATACTACCGCATCAGCGTCATCCCGGTGATCGTGCCCTCTTTGCGCGACCGGCGCGGGGACATTCCGCTGCTGGCCAACGAATTCCTCGACCGCTTCAACCGCGAGAACGGCCGCGACCTGCACTTCAATCAGGACGCCATGGACGTGCTTATGGGCTGCGGCTTCCCCGGCAATGTGCGCGAGTTGGAGAACTGCGTGCAGCGGACGGCGACCCTCGCGCAGGGCGGCAACATCGTCGGCGACGATTTCGCCTGCCGTCACAACGAATGCCTGTCCGCGCTCCTGTGGCGCAGCCCGGCCGATGCCCCGCAGACGCGCCGCCCGATGGACATTCCCCTGCCGGTGATGCCGCCGCTTTCCCCGATCAGCGGCGAGGCGGCCAATTCCAACACCGTGCCGCGCCTGCCGCCCCTGACCGTCCCGGTTCCTGCGCCGGCGCCGGCGGTGCCGGTGCGCGCCGCGATCCCGGATGAGGACTTGTCCGAGCGCGAGCGGCTGGTGGACGCCATGGAGCGCGCCGGCTGGGTGCAGGCCAAGGCCGCGCGCCTGCTCGGCCTTACCCCCCGCCAGATCGGCTATGCCCTCAAGAAGCACGACATCGAGATCAAGCGCTTCTGATCGGTCCGGGCCGCCGTCAGCGGCCTTTGGCATCTCAACCGACGTTGGCCCTCTCCGCACCGCGGGGAGGGCTTTTTCGTGCCCGCTGCCATTCCCCGGCGATCAGGCCGGGCGCACCCGGGCGAGGCTGTCGGGCTGTCGCACTTGCGACACCGTGTCGGGTGAACGACAGCGGGGCAGGTCTTCGAACAGAAAGAATAACAATTAAAAATCAATGATTTGCCCGATGGCACGGTGCTTGAAAGAGGGTCTGCGCCTGCCAATCTGCACAGTGCGGAGCTAGCCCATGGCCTACAAGATCGTCGCGTCCCAGTGCACCGTCTGCGGTGCCTGCGAGTTCGAATGCCCGAATGCTGCCATCAGCCTCAAGCGGGACATGTATGTGATCGACCCCAAGAAGTGCACGGAGTGCGAGGGGCATTTCGACAAGCCCCAGTGCGCCGTGGTCTGCCCGGTGGAGAATACCTGCGTTCCGGCATGATGCCCGGCGGCGCCGCGGTGGGGATGTCGGCACGATCGGCTCCGCTCGGAGCCCGCCCTGCTGGTCCCGGCGGGTATTCCCTCCACTGATACGAGATCGGAGCCGTTCGGGCTCCGCTCCCCACCCCCGCGCGCGGCGCCCGGCGCCGCAGCCTGACAGTTGAACGGAGGGCCCGATGGCGGCCGTACAGGACACAGTCGAACAGGTTCGCTCCATCGACGTCGACCAGTACAAATACGGATTCGAGACGCAGATCGAATCCGAAAAGGCGCCGAAGGGCCTTTCGGAAGAGGTTATCCGCTTCATCTCGGCCAAGAAGGAAGAGCCGGAGTGGATGCTGCAGTGGCGCCTCGACGCCTATGCCCGCTGGCTCACCATGCAGGAGCCGGAGTGGGCG
>JAEWBL010000414.1 GCA_023391175.1 Pseudomonadota bacterium | reverse complement strand
AATTAAGTAAGGGTACATTCAAGTTTCCAGTCAATGACCTTACTCCCGGTTACGGTTTTCTTGATTATTTAATGCCGAAAAATGTAAATGACAAAAGAGCTTCTCTTGAAGAAACACACATGCAATTTATCGAAAAAGCTGACGATGAACATGATTATCAGTGGGAAGTACAAGATAACGAAACCGGTAATTATAAAATCTTTCTGAATGTGATAGATATGACAGTTAAATTTGAAAAACTACCGTAATACCAGGTAATTATGATAAAAATATTTATTATACAATTTTTATTGATTGTGGCATCCCTTTTTGGGGGATGCCAAGATGAAGGAACCGGATGGACGCCTGATATGATTCCTGACGAGAATTTGCCGTCTGATGATGATGATGACGATGAACAGGTGTATGCACCTATCAGTTTGAACGCTCCTTTATATTGGAGTGTATATGAGTATGCCTGGGTAGCCGAACAGGCCGGTAGTAATACGAATATGCCTGAAGTGACTTGGGATGCGAATATTGATTGGGTATCGGAGAATCTTCTGCCTTATGGTTACGGTATGATTTGTACGGACGGCTTTATGTCAATGACAAACGATCCCAGTATTGATCCGGGTGGGTATATGACCCATTATGCCGGTATAAAACTGACGGATTTAGTAGCTAAATGTAAGGCCAAAGGTTTGAAACTGGGTGTTTATGATAATCCGTTATGGGTACACTGCTCGTATGAAACGGTAGTAAAAGGTACGGAAGGTATTACAGTGGGGAGTTTAGTGTACAATTCCGCCAAAGATGATGTTCTTTATCCGGATAAAGGGGATGTTTTTACTTGGATAGTTCCCAGTCATAAAGGCGCTAAGGAGTTTATTGATGGCTTCTTTAAATATTATAAGAAAATAGGAGTAGAGTTTATCCGTATGGACTTCCTCTGTCTGTTTGAAACGGCAGATGGTGCCGGCGGAATGCCCGGTAGAGGATATGGACGTGAAGAATACGAACTCGCGCTGAAGTATATTTCCGAGGCCGCCACAAAGTATCAGGTATTCACTTCGCTTGTGATGCCCAATCTGAAAAATGATGCGGAGTTGGAGAAGAAATATGGTAATATGATTCGGGTAGATGCCGATACAATGAAAGGCGGGTGGCAACACTTTGCAAGCAATGGCCCTACATGGTTCAATCCCAATGGATGGCCGTCTACCTCTAATATGTTTACCGGCCTTATCAGTTGGTCGCACATTGCGGGAAGGGGAAAGGTAGTGCTGGATGCTGATTTTACCCGTTTGAATACATTTGATACGGAAGGTGAAAAACAGAGCGTGATTTCTTTGCAACTGATGGCGGGTGGTCCGATTGCCGTAGCCGATCAGTATAATACGATTGTCAGCGGTGATTTAAAGTTTTATCAGAATGAAGAATTGCTGGCTTTGAACAAAGACGGATTTGTAGGAAAACCTTTGTCGGATGATTTGTGGAATGCAAAAAATCAAATATGGTACGGACAGATGTCCGACGGAGACTATATCGTAGGTTTTTTCAATAAAGAAGATAATGAATACGACCGTACACTCGATTTTTCTGAAATAGGCATTGAGGGCAAGGTAAAAGTGCGTGATTTGTGGAAACATCAGGATGAGGGGGAAGCTGAAACTTCTTTGAGTTATAAGATTCCCGGGCGTTCTTGCAAGATTGTACGTCTGACAAAATCTGAGTGATAATGAAAGTATAATAAAACAAGTATTGTCTTGTTTGAGAAATTCAGGTAAAAATAATGATATGATAAAGAATTTGAATATGAAACTGTTTTTGATGGCGTTGACATTCTTTTTCGGAGGATGCGAGGATAAGGGTACAGGCTGGACACCGGATATGATTCCCGATGATCCCGTGATAACTCCCGGTGATGACGCTGATACGGAAGGAATACATACTTATAACGCCCCTCTCTATTGGAGTGTTTATGAATACTGTTGGAAATTGGAGCGCAGAAATGAAGAATTGGTCAATGCCGGTGGGCAAGGACAGGCTATTGATATGTCTGAAGGTTCCTGGCAGAATATAATCGACTATGTGGCGGAAAATCTGCTTCCTTATGGTTACAATATGATTTGTACGGATGGTTTTATGGCGATGGATGGTACTTCCGAGCCCGATCCTACGGGATATATGACGAAATACGGATCGGTAAAACTGAAGAAACTTTCGGAAATGTGCAAGGCTAAGGGACTGAAATTGGGTGTCTATGACAATCCTTTGTGGATACATGGTCCGGAAGAAACCATTATAGAGGGTACTGATAATATTACTTTCAAGGATTTGCGTTATAAGCAAGGTGAAGATAATGTACTTTATCCTGATGCCGACGATGGCTTCTGGTGGGTAGTAGCAAGTCATAAAGGCGCTGAGGAGTACATCGACGGCTTCTTTAAATATTATAAGAATCTTGGTGTGGACTTTATCCGTATGGACTTTCTTTGTTATTATGAAAACGGATACGACCGCGGTATGAATGCCATAAAAGGTAAAGGGTATGGACGAGAGAATTATAAGCTTGCTCTGCAATATATTTGTAAGGCTGCAAAGAAATACGGTGTATTTACTTCGTTGGTAATGCCCAATATGCATGAGGACGCGGCTCTGGAGCGCGAGTATGGTAATATGGCGCGTATCGTTGGTGATACGTGGAGCGGTGGCTGGCATCATGTGTCTAATTCCGATCGCGGCAAAGTATTTGAAGATTGGCCCAGTTGTGGCAATATGTTCGATGGCTTTACGCACTGGTCTAAATACTCCGGACGTGGTAAAATGATTATGGACGGTGACTTTATCCGCTTGAATACATTCGGTTCCGATGCGGAAAAGGAAAGTGTCATTTCTCTGCAACTCATGGCGGGCGGTCCGGTAGCGATTGCCGATATGCCGGGAGATAGTTTTGCCAATTCAGATTTGAAGTTTTGCCAGAACGAAGAAATGCTGGCTTTGAATAAGGATGGTTTTGCCGGTAAACCTTTATCCGATGTTTTAAATAGTACGAACAGTCAGATATGGTATGGACAGATGACAAACGGTGACTGGGTGATAGGCCTGTTCAATCGCGAAGATTCCAAGCAGTTTCGTTCGGTGAAATTCTCCGATTTAGGTATTGAGGGTAAGATGAAAGTGCGTGACTTGTGGAAACATGCAGATGAAGGAGAAGCTGATAACTTGAATGTGGAACTTGAGGCGCATGCCTGCAAGATTGTGAGGTTGACCAAACTCTGATTGTCTCACTTATGAATAGATAGAGAAATATGAAAAATACAATTAATATAGTGTTATTTCTACTTCTGGCAGCAGTGGGGAAAGCGCAGAATCTTTCCTCACCGGACGGTAATTTATTACTGAAGACAGTAGTAGAAAGGGGAATTCCTTATTACGAGCTTTCTTACAAAGGTAAAGCTGTGCTTGCACCGAGTCGTCTCGGATTGGATATTAAATATGAACGCGGATTAATGAACGATTTCAGTGTGAAATCGGTACAGACGGATTCATTGGACGAATCGTGGAAACCGGTATGGGGTGAGCAATCGCTTATCCGTAACCATTATAACGAAATGTTGCTTACCTTGGAACAAGGTTTCAGCGGGCGCACGTTGAATATACGTTTTCGTCTCTTTAATGATGGTTTGGGATTTCGTTATGAGTTTCCCGAACAACCTACTTTGAATAAGTTCGTTATCAATGAGGAACTGACTCAGTTCAATTTGGCGCATGATTATACGGCTTTTTGTATGCCGGGTGATTATGACACCAATGAGTTTACCTACACCACAGCTCCTCTTTCTCAGATACGTGAAGAGATGCCTAAACAATCCGTGGCCATGAAGTCGTATGAAGCGAAATCGGCGGGTGATTTGATAATACAGACGCCTCTGATGCTGAAAGAGAGTAACGGATTGTACATTA
>JAEWBL010000344.1 GCA_023391175.1 Pseudomonadota bacterium | reverse complement strand
GGCACGAACGGTGCGGGCATGGCTGTCCTCAAAATCATCCCCTGAGGCTGCGACGCCAGCGCGTCGGGCGCAAGCCCCGCAATGCTCACGATCCAGCGGGCGGGGGAGGGGGACATTCGGGGACGATTGCGGCGGTCCTGCGCCGGCCGTCGCTTCCGGGCAGCCCGGAATGCAAACGCCCGGACGAGCCGGGCGATGACGCGCGTCGATGGAAAAGAAAACGGGGCCCGAAGGCCCCGTTGTCAGAAGCTGCGCACCAGGAACACCACCAGCACCCCCAAGGCGCCGACGCCGAGGCCGACGAGGCGCATGGGGGTTTCGGGCGCGTGCAGGACGGCGCGGATGGCCTTGCGCCACGCCGCCGGGAAGGCGGCGAGGCACAGGCCCTCGATGGCCAGCATCAGGCCGAGGGCGGCCAGAAGGTCCTTCATGCCGCCCGCCGGGCCGGTCAGTTGCCGGCCGCCGGCGCGGCGACGGGCGCGCCCGCGGCGGGGGCTCCCGTCGGGTTCTGGAAGAAGCGGAAGAAGTTCGAATCCGGCGCCAGCAGCATGCGGGTGTCGGACGACTTCATGCTCGCCTCATAGGCCTGCATGGAGCGGTAGAAGGCGAAGAAGTCTGGATCGCGCTGGAAGGCGTCGGCGAAGATGCGGTTGCGCTCCGCGTCGCCCTCGCCGCGCAGTTGCTCGCCCTTGGAGTTCGCCTCCGCCACCACGATGGTGACTTCGCGGTCGGCCCGAGCGCGCAGGCGCTGGGCGGCCTCGTTGCCCTGGGCGCGGATTTCCGCGGCTTCCCGCTGGCGCTCGGTCTGCATGCGCTGGAACACCGCCTGGCTGTTGGCCTCGGGCAGGTCGGCGCGGCGGATGCGGACGTCCACCACGGTGATGCCGAAGTTGGCCGCCTCGCGGTTCACCTGCTCGTTGATCTGCCGCATCAGCCCTTCGCGCTGGTCGCGCACCACGCTGATGAAGGTGTTCTCGCCGAGCACCCGGCGCAGCGCCGAGTTGAGCACCGTGGAGAGGCGGGAATTGGCGCCCTGCACCGTGCCCACCGACTGGTAGAAGCGCAGCGGGTTGGTGATGCGGTAGCGGGCGAAGGCGTCCACCACGAGGCGCTTCTGGTCCGCCGCGATCACCTCCTGCTGGGGGTTTTCGAGGTCGAGGATGCGGTTGTCGATATAGACTACGCTGTCGATGAACGGCACCTTCCAGTGCAGTCCGGGCGAGGTCACGGGCGCCAGCGGCTCGCCGAGGCGCAGCACCAGCGCCTGCTGGGTCTGGCTGACGATGTAGGCCGACGAGTAGACGAGGACGAGGGCGATGACGCCGAGGACGGCGAGGACGCCGCCGTAGACCGGATTTCTCATCGGGCGGCTCCCTGGGGCTGCGTGGCGGGCGCCGGGGTGCGGCGGGACTGGTCGGCAAGCGGAAGCACGGGCACGATCCCGCTGCCGCCCTGACGGCTGGCGGCCGGATCGACCAGCACCTTGTCCACGCTGCCGAGCACGCGCTCCATGGTTTCGAGGTACATGCGCTCGCGCGTGACCTCCTTCGCCTTCTGGTACTCGTCATACACCTTGAGGAAGCGGGCGGCCTGGCCGCGGGCCTCCACCACGGTCCGCTCGCGATAGGCCTGGGCCGCATTCTCGATGCGGGAGGCTTCGCCGCGGGCCTCGGGCAGCACCCGGTTGGCGTAGGTCTGGGCCTCGTTCTGGGTGCGCTCGGCGTCGGCGCGGGCGGCCTGGACGTCACGGAAGGCGTTGATGACGGCCTCCGGCGGGTCGACCTTCTGCAGCTGCACCTGGGTCACCTGCACGCCGGCCTTGTAGCTGTTGAGCACCTGCTGCATCAGCTCCTGGACGCCGGTCTCGATGCCCTGGCGGGCGCCGGTGAGGATGGGCTGGATGTTGGTGCGGCCGATGACCTCGCGCATGGCGCTCTCGGCCACCGCCTTGATGGTGCCCTCGGGGTTCTGCACGTTGAACAGGTATTCCTCGGCGTTGTTGATGACCCAGAACACCGAGAAGTCCACGTCCACGATGTTCTCGTCGCCGGTGAGCATCAGGCTCTCCTCGGCCACGTCGCGCATCACGGCGGTGTTGCGGCGCGTGTCCTCGCCCACCCGCATGCCGATGTCGATGCGGTTGACGAACGTCACCTTGGGGGTGAGTACGGTCTCGACGGGGTAGGGCCAGTGATAGTTCAGGCCCGGCTGGGTGATGCCGACGAACTTGCCGAAGCGCAGCACCACGCCCTGTTCGTCGGGCAGCACGCGGTAGAAGCCGGAGAGGAACCAGCCGGCCACCACGAGCGCGATGACGAGGATGATGCCGTTGGTTCCAAACGAGCCCGGCATCATGGTGCGCAGGCGGTCCTGGCTGCGGCGGATCAGGTCTTCAAGGTCTGGCGGCGTCGGTCCCGATGAAGAGGGCCCCGAACCCCAGGGACCCCGCGGCCCATTACCCCATGGGCCGCCACTCTGATTCTTCCACGACATCCGTCGTCTCCCGTGGGCGGTGCCGCCACCGGCACCCGCGTCGCTGTTCCTGCCACCGGCGCGGGTGCGGACAGGCCGCACGCTAGCACGCCGCCCGCAGCGGGTCGCCCACGGCAAGCGGCTCCACTCGGGAAGGCGCATGCCGGGAAAACCCGTTCGGCGGAGAGGACCGGGACGTGGCGCGCCGCGTCAGGCCTGCCCCGCCGGGCCAGGTGGTTATAGGAAACCGCGCACCGCCTTTCAACGCGATGCGCGGTCAGCTCAGTCCGCAGATAAGGTTGACCTCGCGCTTACGCAACGGGAGGGCTGGAGACCTGGATGCGTTCTCCTGCGGCCTGGGCGCGCGCCTGGGACGCGGCGCCGCGATAATGGTCGAGCACGAACAGGCGGATGGCGGAGGAGAGGTTCCCCTGCGAACGGCCGGAATCGATGGTCGCCACGAGATCGGACAAGGTGAGCCGGCGGCCGCTGGCAATCTCCTTCAGAGCCTCCCAGAAGGCATCTTCGAGACTGACGCTGGTCTTGT
>JAEWBL010000313.1 GCA_023391175.1 Pseudomonadota bacterium | reverse complement strand
GGCCGGAGCTGCCGGCGCTGCGGCGTAGCCGGGTGCGCCATACAGGGGCTGGGCGGCTCCGGTCGAAGCGTAGGAGGAGGGCTGGTAGCCGGGCGCGGCGGCCTGGCCCGGCGGCGGCGCGGGCATTGCCTCGACGCGGCCGGAGCCGAGCGAGCCGGTGACATCCCCGCTGCCGGCAGGCGGATAACCGCCCGCGTGGCCCTGATAGCCCGCGACAGGCGCTCCGGCCGGAGGCTGGGGGGAGTCGGCAGCGAAGCGGTTCGTATCCGAACTGCAGCCCGCGACTGTTCCGGACACGAGCCCGATCAGCGCCAGCCGCGCGAAGACTTTACGCCCGTGTGTCCCGCAGGAATTACGCATGTGACCGAACTCGCACGCAAACATTACGGCCCGCAGTTAAGAGGCCCATGCGTAAACGGCGGCTTAAATGACGTATCTTCGGCGCGGTCCTGCCGAACTTTCGACTCCCCCGTGACAAAGCTGCAACAGGTCGGGAGGGCCCGACCTGCCGTTTCGTCAGTTGCCCTTGGGGAGCGCCACCACGCTGGCGCCGCTCTCGGCGGTGTCCGACACCGAGCGACCCAGCTGGTTCACATGCTGGTTGTAGTGGGAGCGGGTGTTCTCATCCACCACCGCAACGGGCGCGGCGATGACCAAGCCGGCGGCCGTGCCGACGGTCGCGGCGGCGTCCGAGGTCGCCTTGATGATGTGCTCACCGACGCCGACGCGGGAATCGGTCATGGTTTGCCCCTCCGCAAGGCGGGCGCCAATGGCCTGCACCACCTTCGGGCTGGCGGCGAACTTGCCGTGGGCCAGGGGATCGTTGGTCCTGAGCTTGGTCAGGTCCACAACGTTGATGTTGTTCTTCTCGAATTCGGTGCGGAACGGCTCCTGCTCCGGGTCCACCGCGCCGACGCGGGGGACGTCGCCCCACACCCGCCGCGACACGGCCAGCGCCTTGTCGTCCTGCGAGACGAACAGGGTGAAGGCCGGGCGCTGGCTCGTCTTGCCGATCTCGTTGAAGAAGGTGGAGAAGACGTCCACGTCCACGTCCGGCGCGGCCAGCATCACATACTTGATCTTGGGCAGGATGCGGCCGTTGCGGATGGCCATCTGCCGCAGGGCCTCCAGCGTCACGACGTTGCCCATGGAGTGGGCGAGGATGGAAATCTCTCCCACGTTCGGGTCCTTCGCCATGAAGGTGAGCAGCCGCTCCAGGGAATCCCTGGAGAAGGACGTGCTTTCGCGATCGTAGCCATAGGCCAGGAGGCTGCCCCGCGACGGCCAGGTGAACAGCACCGGCGTCACCGGCGCACCGGAATCGTGGATGATCTGGGCGAAGCGGAACACCGCGTCGTCGAAGCGCTGATTGTAGCCGTGGACGAACACCAGCGCCTGCCGGCCCGGCGTGCGGCTGATGCGGTTGTGGAACCACGCGGTCGCCTGATCCTGTGTCAGGTCGACGAGCTTGGTGGTAACGAAGTCCGTCGCCGGATTGCCGGGGATGCTCCGCGGCCACTGTACGTCGCCGATCTTGCGGGCGCCGTCGGGCGGGATAGAGACTTCAATCTCGGCATAGCTCGGCGTACGGGCGCGCTCGCCGTTGAAGATGTCCGGGCCATCGGACCGCTCGCGGACGGTGGCGACCACCATGTCCACGCGGGAGGTTCCGGGCACCGCATCCGGCACCGGAATGAGCGCACCATCGGGGCGCCCGGCGCAGCCTGTCAGCAGGCCGAGCAGCAGCGCACAAGCCAGAATCTGCCGCCCGCGGCCGGAAACGCCCTTCAATTCTCGATCCCCCGGAACGCAACTCCCGATCCCGATAGCTGAGGGCTGTGGCCCTCGCAACGGGCTTCGGCACCAGGGTACGGTCAAAGCGATGCTTTCGCTCAGAGTGTGGCCGCGGCGCCCGGAACGAGCGGTACAAAGCGCACCTTCATCAGGTCGGTGCGGGTGCGGCCCGACTGCTCCTTGACGATACGGACGAGCGTCTGCACCTCCTCCGGCGCACCGAGGGGCGCGACGATGACACCGCCGAGCTTGAGCTGGTCCATCAGCGCCGGGGGAATGTCGGGTGCCGCCGCGGTCACGAGGATGCGGTCGAACGGCGCGCGGGCCGGCATCCCGTTCATGCCGTCGCCCACATAAGCGGTGACGTTGCGCAGGCCGAGCACCTCGAAGCGCGTCTGCGCTTCGCTCACGAGGGAGCGATAGCGGTCCACCGTCACCACGCGGGCGGCGAGATGGGAGAGGACCGCGGCCTGATAGCCGGAGCCGGTGCCCACCTCCAGCACGGTCTGGTCGGCAGTGACGCCGAGCGCTTCGGTCATGGAGGCGACAAGGCTCGGCTGCGACATGGTCTGGCCGCAGGCAATGGGCAGCGCCACGTCGTCATAGGCGTGACGGCGCATCATGGGATCGACGAACAACGGCCGCGGCACCAGCTCGATGGCCCGCAGCACGGCAAGGTCCCTGATCCCCCGCTGGCGCAGCCTCAGGATGAAGGCCGCGCGTTCCGCCTGCTCGCCATCGCCCTCGCCGGTGCTCATCCCGGTGTCCATCTCCGCCTAACTGTTGAAACCTATAGCAGATTGCCGACGATCTCCAGCCGGTGCCTGTCCACCGTCTTCGCCTGGCACTCCCCCTGCCCCGGCTTGCGCCGCATCGGGCGATCGGACACCCTCGCGCCGCCATGCGTCCCGACGTCCTGTCCCCCCTCTTCGCGCCGCTCGACAGCCTCTCCGGCATCGGCCCCAAGCTGATGAAGCCGTATGCGCGCCTGCTGGGGCGGGACATGCCGCGGGTGATCGACCTGCTGTTCCATATGCCGTCCGGTTTCGTGGACCGCCGCGCCCGTCCGCTGCTCTCGGACGCCGTTCCCGAGACCGACGTGACGGTGGAGGTGACGGTCGACGCTCACCAGCCGCCCCCACCCGGCAGTCGGGCACCGCACCGGACCTATGTCTCCGATGCCAGCGGCGACATGGTGGTGGTGCATTTCAAGATCGAGCCGGCGCGCATCGAGCGGATGCTGCCCGTGGGGGCGAAGCGCTGGCTGTGCGGGCGCATCTCGCTCTACGACGGCATGCGGCAGATGACCCATCCGGACCGCATCCTCGATGCCGCCGGAGTCGAGCGGCTGCCGGCGGTGGAGCAGGTCTATCCGCTGGTGGAGGGCCTCGCTTCGGGCCACCTGCGCCGGGCCATCGAGGCCGCGCTCCTCCGCGTGCCGGACCTGCCCGAGTGGATCCCCGACGAGCTTCGTGCGGCGCGGGGCTGGCCCTCCTTCCGAGACGCGCTGATGCGCCTCCACAAGCCGGCATCGCCCCATGAGGCGACGCCGGCCGGCGGGCCGTGGCGGCGGCTCGCCTTCGACGAGTTGCTGGCGCATCAGCTCACCCTGGCCCTCGTGCGGGCGCAGGAGGAGAAGGCAGGTGGGCGCTCGACGGTGGGCGACGGGCGTCTCGCGACGCGTCTTGCAGGCGCCCTGCCCTTCCGCCTCACCGACGCGCAGGAGCAGGCAATTGCCGCCATCCGCGCGGACCTTGCGGCCGACACGCGAATGCTGCGGCTGCTGCAGGGTGACGTGGGCTCGGGCAAGACGGTCGTCGCCCTCATGGCCGCGGCCACGGTGGCCGAAGCCGGTCGGCAGACGGCGCTGATGGCGCCCACCGAAATCCTTGCCCGCCAGCACCAGGAGACGATCGCACCCCTGGCCGAGGCCGCCGGCCTCTCCACTGCGATCCTGACTGGCCGGGAGAAGGGTCGCGCCCGCGCCGCCGTTCTGGACGATCTCGCCTCGGGGCGCACCGATCTCGTGATCGGCACCCATGCCCTGATCCAGGACGACGTGGTGTTCCGCGACCTCGCCCTCGCGGTGGTGGACGAGCAGCACCGCTTCGGCGTCGAGCAACGCCTGACGCTGGCTCGCAAGGGAGAGGCGGTGGACATGCTGGTGATGACGGCGACCCCCATCCCCCGCACCCTCGTGCTCACCCTTTTCGGCGATATGGACTCCAGCGAGCTGCGCGAAAAGCCGCCGGGCCGGCAGGCCATCGACACCCGCGCCTTGCCCCTCGACCGGCTGGACGAGGTCGTGGCGGGCGTCGGCCGGGCCTTGGCATCCGGCGCACGGGCCTACTGGATCTGCCCCCTCGTGGAGGAGACCGACACTTCCGATCTCGCCGCCGCCACCGAGCGCTACGAGACCCTGCAATCCATCTTCGGCGCATCGGTCGGGCTGGTGCATGGCCGCATGTCCGGCGCCGCCAAGGACGAGGCCATGGGCCGCTTCGCCCGTGGCGAGACGCGGCTGCTGGTGGCCACCACGGTGATCGAGGTGGGGGTGAACGTGCCCGAGGCCACCGTGATGGTCATTGAGCACGCCGAGCGCTTCGGCCTCGCCCAGTTGCACCAGTTGCGCGGCCGCGTGGGGCGCGGGGACAAGCCGTCCGTCTGCCTGCTGCTCTATCGTCATCCGCTGGGCGAGACGGCGAAATCCCGCCTCGCCATCCTGCGCGAAAGCCAGGACGGCTTCCGTCTCGCAGAGGAGGATCTGCGGCTGCGCGGCGAGGGCGACGTGCTCGGAACCCGGCAGAGCGGCCTGCCCGGCTTCCGCCTCGCCCGGATGGAGTGGCACGGCGGCGAGGTGGAGGCGGCGCGCAATGCGGCGGCAGCGCAGGTGCGGGCCGATCCCGATCTCGCCATGCCCTCCGCGCGGGTGCTTCACACGCTGCTGCACCTGCAGGAGCGGGATGCGGCGGTGCGCTTGCTCTCGGCCGGATGAGGCGCCATGGTCCGGCGATGGCCGCCGACGACGATGCTTCCGCTCCTCCCCCGCCTGCCCCAGCGACAACCC
>JAEWBL010000253.1 GCA_023391175.1 Pseudomonadota bacterium | reverse complement strand
GGCGGCCCGCGGCGCGCCGGAGCGCACCACGGGAAAGTCGATCTCGGTGCCGGCGACGTTGTTGAGGTAGTTGGTGAAGATGTTCACGGCGACATGCGCCACGACTTCCACCAGCGCGCCGTCGTCGAGGCCGGCGGCGCGAGCGGCGGAAAGCTCCGCATCGCTCACCTGGCCGCGCTTGGCGACCACCGCGCGGGCGAAGGCCAGGGCGCCTTCCGCCTTGCTGTCCGCCGCGCGTCCGGCGCGGGCGAGGGTGACATCGGCGTCGGAGAGGCCGGCGCCCTTGCCGATCAGGGTGTGGGCGGAAAGGCAATAGTCGCAGCCATTCACCTCGGCGACGGCGATGGCGAGGCTCTCGCGCGTCTTCGCCGGCAGGGCACCGCCGCCCAGCGCGCCGGACAGGCCGATGAGGCCTTCCAGGGCGGCGGGAGCATTGGCGGCGACCTTGAACAGGTTGGGCGTGGCGCCGAACTTCGCCTGGACGGCGGAGAGCAACTCCTTGGCCTTGCCGGCAGTGGTGGCGGGATCGAGGGCCGGGATGCGGCTGGTGTGGTCCATGGGAGCGCCTTTCGCGTTTCGCTTGGGGTCGGGCCGGCGTTCGATCGCGGCCCGGTGACGAATAGCTAGGGCTTCCCGCTCTTGTGCTGAATGGCTATAATCTGAAAGCTATTATTTCATTATCTGAAATCGAAGAATGGACCGCATCGACGCCATGACCGCCTTCGTCGCCGCGCTGGATGAGGGGAGCCTTGCCGGCGCGGCGCGGCGGCTCGGGCGCTCGCCGGCAGCCATCACGCGGGCGGTTGCTCTCCTGGAAGAGCGGCTTGGCACGCGCCTCCTCCACCGCACGACCCGTGCGCTGCATCTCACCAAGGCCGGCGAGCGCTATCTCGCCGCCTGCCGCGCCATCCTGGCCGAACTCGCCGAGGCGGACCAACTCGCGGCGGGCGAGCGCACCGATCCGCGCGGCCTTCTCTCCCTCACCGCGCCGGTCACCTTCGGGCGGCTACATGTGGCGCCGCTGGTGGAGGAATTGCTGGAGGCAAATCCGAAGCTGGAGGCGCGTCTGCTGCTGGTGGATCGGGTGGTGAGCCTGATCGATGAAGGCCACGACGCGGCGGTGCGCATCGGTCCTCTGCCGGATTCCAGCCTCGTCGCGACGCGGGTGGGGGAGGTGCGCCGCGTGGTCTGCGCCAGCCCGGCCTATCTCGCCGCCCACGGCACGCCGCTTGTGCCGGCAGACCTCGCCGGCCACCGTGTCGTCTCCTTCTCCCAGATCACCGACAATGCCATCTGGAGCTTCGCGCCCGGTCCCGGCGGCGGGTCGCGCAAGCAGGTGACGGTGCGCCCGCACTATGTGGTGAACGGCGCCGAGGCCGCCATCGACGCCGCCGTGCGCGGCCGTGGCATCACGCGCGTGCTCTCTTATCAGGTGGAAGAGGCGGTGGCGGCCAAGCGCCTCGTGCTGCTTCTGGAAGACTATGAAGGGCCGCCCTTGCCGGTGGCCATCGTCTACCCCGAGGCGCGCCTGCCGGCGGCGAAGCTGCGCGCTTTCGTGTCGTTCACTGTGCCCCGCCTGCGCAGCCGGCTCGCCGCCCTGCCGGTGTCCTCCGCCGCAAAAAATCTCTCAGGTCGGGAATAAACCGGCCCGCTCCCCGGTCTTGGCCCCTGTGGGACGCCCTGAGGCGACGCCCACGCCTCGACCGCCGCCGCTCCGAACGGGCGCGCGGTCCCAGCGCCGGGCGCACCCGGCGCCACGCGGAGAGATCCATGAGCAGACACGAACGGCCGTCCTCCGAGACCGCCCCCTTGCGCGACGCGGACGGCATCGACCGGCGCGGCTTCCTCGAATGCATGACCTGGGCCGGCACCGGCATCCTGTGGTCCATGTCCGGCGGCGTCGCGAGCGGCGTCGGCCTCGGGCGGGCGCTCGCGGCGGAGCCGGCGAAGACGCTGACCTTCCTGCAGATTTCAGACAGCCATGTGGGCTTCGACAAGGCCGCCAACCCGGATGCGCTGGGCACGCTGCGCGAGGCGGTGGCGCGCATCCGGACCCTGAAGGAAAAGCCCGCCTTCATGATCCACACCGGCGACATCAGCCACCTGTCCAAGGACAAGGAGTTCGACGACGCCGACCAGATCATCAAGGAGGCCGGCATCCCTGTCTTCTACGTCCCGGGCGAGCACGATCTGCTCGACGAGGGGCAGGGCAGGGCCTATCTCGACCGCTACGGCAAGGGATCGAAGGGCGCCGGCTGGTACAGCTACGACCATGGCGGCGTGCATTTCATCGCGCTGGTCAACGTGGTGAACCTGAAGGCAGGCGGCCTCGGCAATCTCGGTGCCGAGCAACTGGAATGGCTGGAGAACGACGTCGCCGGCCTGCCGTCCTCGACACCCCTCGTGGTGTTCGCCCACATCCCGCTCTGGACCGTCTATCCCGAATGGGGCTGGGGCACCGCCGATGGGCTGGAGGCCCTGTCCTACCTGAAAAGGTTCGGCTCGGTGACGGTGCTCAACGGGCACATCCACCAGGTGATGCAGAAGGTGGAGGGCAACGTCTCCTTTCACACCGCGCGCTCCACCGCCTTCCCGCAGCCCGCGCCCGGCACAGCGCCCTCGCCGGGGCCGCTGAAGCTGCCAGCGGGCGAGCTGAGGAAGAACCTCGGCATCGCCACGGTCAATTTCGTCCGCGGCTCGGAGCCGCTCGCCATCATTGACAGCCCCCTCGAAGGCTGAGGCGACATTCGCCGCCGCGTTACGGCCGGCTGCGGCCGGCGTCATCCAGCAAGGAGCTTCCCCTTGAAACCGTCGCGTCTTCTCATCCCGCCGCAGGCTGCGGCGCTCGCAATTTGTCTTGCCCTTGGGGCGCTCGCCACGCCGGCCCTCGCCGAGGACGTCACGGTCAGCATCGACAATTTTACCTTCACGCCCGCCGAAGTCACCGTGACGCCGGGGACCACCGTCACCTGGATCAACAATGACGATATTCCACACACCGTGGTGGATAAAAAGCAGGCGTTCCGCTCGAAGGCTCTCGATACGGAAGGGAAGTTCTCCTTCACCTTCACGAATGCGGGAGATTACTCGTATTTCTGTTCCCTTCACCCGCACATGGTCGGAAAGGTCATCGTGAAAGCGGGCGGCTGACGCCCGGTCGGGGAGCGGCTGCGGCCGCTCCCTCCATCTGGAATGGGCATGGGATGATCTCGATTGCGACCTTCCCGCTGGCAGTCGGGCGGCGGCGGTGCGGGGCGAGCGGGGGCGGGCTGCGCGGCCTCTTCGCTGCCGTTGCCCCTGCGGTGCGCGCCCTCTTCGCCGTGGCCGCCGCGCCGGTGGAGGGCGCTGCCCCGCGTGCCGAGGAGACGCGGCCCGGCCGGCCTCTCACAGCGACGGAGGCGGCGCGCTTCCGGGCCAGCATGCTGCCGCACCTCGACGCCGCCTATACGCTCGCCCGCTATCTCACACGCGATGCGGACGCGGCGCAGGATATCGTGCAGGACGCCTATCTGCGCGCGTATCGCGCCTTCGCCGATTTCCGGGGCGGCAGCGCGCGCGCCTGGCTCCTCGCCATCGTGCGCAACTGCCACCTGAACTGGCGCGAAGATCGCCGCCGCGAGATACAGCGCCGCGTGCCGGACCTCCCGCCCGCAGACGAGGACGCAGGGACGGAGGATGCGCTCGATCTGCTGGTGGACGGCGAGACGCCCGAGACCATCCTGCTCCGCCGCGCGCAAGCGGACCGGGTGCGCGGCATTCTCGAACTGCTGCCAGAGCCCCTGCGCGAGGTGCTGGTGCTGCGCGAGCTGGATGACCTCTCCTATCGCGAAATCGCGGACGTCGCGGGCGTGCCCGTAGGCACCGTCATGTCGCGCCTTTCCCGCGCGCGGCGCCATTTCGCCGACCTGTGGGAACGCGTCGCCGGAGGGGCGGAGGCGGTGCGATGAGCGAAGATCCGGGTCGCACGCCCGAGCCCTGCGCGGAGTGGGACGCGCTTCTCAACTCCTACCTCGACGGGGAACTCGACGCCGTCCATGTGATGGAGGTGGAGCGGCATCTGGCCTCCTGCCCCGCCTGCGCGGCGCACCTGCGGCGGCTGGAAGATGCGCACGCGCTGCTCTCCTCCGGCGCGGCACGCTGGCCCGTGCCCGAGGGGCTGCACGCGAGCGTAGTTTCCGCCCTCGCGGCGGAGGAGGCCTCGACTACGC
>JAEWBL010000219.1 GCA_023391175.1 Pseudomonadota bacterium | reverse complement strand
TGGAGCAGGATCTACGGGAGGCGCTGGCGCAGGAGCAGTTCGAGCTGGCCTACCAGCCCATCTTCTCGGTGGCCACCGGCGCGCTCACCGGCTTCGAGGCGCTGCTGCGCTGGAACCACCCGCGCCGCGGCGCCGTCGATCCCTCCACCTTTGTGCCGCTGACCGAGGATTCCCGCAGCATCGTCGAGATCGGCGCCTTCGTGCTGCGGCGGGCGGCGGCCGACATCGCCGGCCTGCCCGGCACGCTGAAGGTGGCGGTGAACCTCTCGCCGGTGCAGCTCGCCTTCGGCGACATCGTCGGCACGCTGGAGGCGGCCCTGCGCGACAGCGGCCTGCCCCCCGAGCGCCTCGAATGCGAGATCACCGAGAGCGCCCTGTTCGAGAGCGAGCAGACCAGTCTCGCCGTGCTCCAGCGGCTGCGCGCGATCGGGGTGAAGATCGTGCTCGACGATTTCGGCACCGGCTATTCCAGCCTCAGCCGGCTGCGCCTTCTGCCCCTGGACAAGATCAAGATCGACCGCTCCTTCGTGCAGGACGCCACCGAGGGGTCGGCGAGCGCGGCCATCGTCGAGGCCATCACCGTGCTCACCAGCCGGCTCGGCATCGCCACCGTCGCCGAGGGCATCGAGACCGAGGAGCAGTGGGCGCTGCTCGCCCGCACCTCCTGCGCCGAGGCGCAGGGCTTCCTGCTCGGCCGCCCCCTGCCCATCGCCGAGGCGGCGGCGCTCGCCCGCGATGGCTACGGCGTGCCGGTGGCGCTGGCGCGGGGCATTTCCGCGCCGCCGTGACGCCCTACCCCGCCTTTCGGTAGAGCCCGGTGAGGATCACCATGGGCGACAGCAGCGGCTGCGGCGCCGCGCGCATGCGCCTTTCGAGCCCGGCCATCAGCCGATCCGTGAACGCCGCGCGGAAAGCGGCATCGCGGCCGGTGTCGAGCGCCGCCAGCAGCGAGGGGAGGAAGGGCGCGCGGAAAAAACCGAGATGCTTGTCCGCCAGGGCCGCCGCATCCCCGTCCGTCGCGTAGGCCGGCCAGAACGGGTCCGGCATCTCCCGCGCCTCCTCGGCGACGAGGGTCAGCCCCGCGAAGGCGCCACCGACGAAAGGAAGACGGGCCTCGGCGGCAGTGCGCTCGAACACGAGGATGGTCATGCGCCCGCGCTCGTCCGGCGTCAGGGCGCCGCCGAGAACCATGGCGTCCAGCTCCGCGTCCACCCAGGGCATCAGCACCGGGAAGGTGGTGGGCTCGGCCTCCGGCAGGCTCGGCTGCACCACCACCAGCGCGCCGCCCGGCTTCAGCTCCTGCGCGCGGGCGGCGAGGAAGGCCCGCCAGTCCGCCGCCGCCTGCGCGGCGAAGGCGGCGCGCACCTCCGGTGCCGTCTGCCGCGGCCACACATGGCCGGCCGGCATCACCGGCGCGTGGCTCATCCAGTGAGCGGCAAACGAGCACCAGCCGAAATCAACGCAAGCGTCGGGCAGCACCTGCTCGTGGAAGGTACGCCCCACCGCCGAGGCGAAGGCGCGCGCATCGCGCCTGAGATAGCTTTCGGGATCGTCCCGCAGCAGCTGGAACAGGCCGGTGAAGTCATTGCCCGGCTGATCGGTATGGACGATCGACACCGGCACTTCCGGCCCCAGCCGGCGGCGCACCTCGCCGAGCGCCAATCCCATGGGCGCGAGCGAGTTGCGGCCGGTGGCGCTGCCATAATCGGCCAGCGTGACGGGGCCCTGGAGCGCCATCCCCTCGAACGCCCGCGCGATCAGCGGCAACCCATGGGCGCCGCCCTTCGCCTGATGCTGGGCATGGTCGTTGTAGAACCCGCCCCCCTGCATGGGCGCCGGGCCGTCCGCCCGCTCGTGACCCTCGGCCATCATTCCCTCCCGCTTGCTGGGAGGATGGCACATCTGCCGGGGACGGGTTAAGCAGTGACGTATCGGAAGCCCCATCGGCGCAGAGGAAGCGAGGGCGCGTGCGCATCCTGCTCATCAACGTGCCGCATCCCGCCATCGGCAGCCGCATCCCCGACGATCACCTGCCCCCGCTCGGCCTCCTCGCCATCGGCGGCCCGCTGATCGATGACGGGCATGAGGTGCGCCTCGTGGACGGCGAGCTGAAACCCATGACGGCGGCCGAACTGGTCGCCGCCGCCGTGGCCTTCCGGCCGGACGCGGTGCTGTTCGGCCATTCGGGCTCCACCTCCGCCCACCCGGTGATCGCGGCGGTGGCGGCCGGGGTCGCCCTAGCGCTGCCCGGTGTCTTCATCGTCCATGGCGGGGTGTTCCCCACCTACCACTGGCGCGACATCCTCGCCGCGGAACCTCACGTGACGGCCATCGTCCGGGGCGAAGGCGAGGAGACGGCCCGCCGCCTCATGGCCGCGCTTCACACCGGCACGCCACTCGGCGACATCCCCGGCATCGCCTTCCGCGACGCCGACGGCCCGCGCGCCACCCCGCCCGCGCCGGTCATCCAGAACCTCGATGCCTACCGCATCGGCTGGGAGCTGATCGATCACGCGCATTATTCCTATTGGGGCGGCCTGCGCGCGGTGGTGGTGCAGTTCTCGCGCGGCTGCCCGCATCCCTGCACCTATTGCGGCCAGCGCGGCTTCTGGAGCCGCTGGCGCCACCGCGATCCCGTCCTCTTCGCCAAGGAACTGGCACGGCTCCACCGGGAGCAGGGCGTGAAGGTCATCAACTTCGCCGACGAGAACCCCACCTCGTCGAAGAAGGCCTGGCGTGCCTTCCTGGAGGCGCTGATCGCGGAGGAGGTGGACCTGATCCTCGTCGGCTCCACCCGCGCCGACGACATCGTGCGCGATGCCGACATCCTGCACCTCTACCGCAAGGCCGGCTGGGTGCGCTTCCTGCTCGGGGTGGAGAATACGGATGCGGCCATCCTCACCCTGATCCGCAAGGGCGGCGGCATCGACACCGACCGGGAGGCGATCCGCCTGCTGCGCCGCCATTCCATTCTTTCCATGGCCACCTGGGTGGTGGGCTTCGAGGAGGAGACCGACCGCGACCACTGGCGCGGCCTGAGGCGCCTGCTGGCCCATGATCCCGACCAGATCCAGATGCTGTATGTGACGCCGCATCGCTGGACGCCCTACTACCGGCTCGCAGCCGGCCGCCGGGTGATCGAGCCTGACCGCCGCCGCTGGGACTACAAGCACCAGGTGCTCGCGACCCGCCACATGCCGGCGTGGCGGACACTCGCCTGGGTCAAGTTCACCGAGGCGGTGCTGCAATTGCGGCCGAAGGCGCTCCGGCGCACGTTTCTCGAGCGCGACCCGCGCCTGCGCCACGCCATGCGCTGGTACACGAAGATCGGCCGGCGGGTGTGGCCGCACGAGATTCTCGGCTTCCTGCGCCGACCGCCCCGCGACACGGGGGCGACGGTCGCGGACCTGTGGGGTCCCTCCCAGGAGCTCGAGGAATATGCCATGGCGTCCCCGCCCCGCAGGCCGGCGGAAGCGCCCTCCCACTCGCAGAAAGAGAACGCCTGAGACCCGCCTTCAACGCCCTCCCGCGCCCACCAGTGCGCGGAAGAAGGCGGCGATGCGCGCCTTGAGGGGCAGCGAGTCCGTCACCTCCTGCTCGAAGACGGCGAAGGCGGCATCGAGACGGGAGCGCTGGCGGGCCTTTTCCGGCGGCGGCAGGAAAGCCTTGTCGATGGCGGTGTGCGCGAAGCCCTTCAGCCGGCGATAGCCGAGGCCGTGGTCCTGCGACGCGCGCAGATATTCGTTGGTGAGGTCGATGCGCGAGACGCCCGCGTCGTCGGTGGCAAGCGTTACCGGTACGCCGGCGGAGAGATAGGTGCGGATGGGGTGGCGGCGGTCGCGCACGCCGAGGATCACGTCCGACGAGGTGAGCGCGATCTCGATGGCGACGCCACGCGCCTTCAGCTCCGCGAGCAGCCCGTCCATGTCGCGCTCGAAGCCGATGGCGGTGCCATGGCCGATGCGCCGTGCCCCCGCCGTCTCCACCGCCTCGCGGATATGGAAATCGAGGTCCGGGGGCGGCACCAGCCCGATCCACAATTCGCCCGCATGCAGAGCCACCGGCACGTCCTTGCCGGCGAGGAAGCCGATCCACTTCATATGGGTGCGGTAGTCCTGCCGCGCAGTGCGGTAGTCCTCCGGGCCGACATAGTTGAAGCCGGCCACGATGTCCGGCAGCGCACGCACGAGGGCGGCCGAGACCGCCGTCTGGGCGAACACCTCGGCCGGCGCGCCGTTGCGGTTCACCTGCGCGATATAGCGGAAATCGACGCCGCAGCCGGGGCGGGTCGCGTCCGCCGAGCAGCCGCGCAGGGCTTCCACGCGGGCGACGAGAGCCTTGATGTCCGCCACCCGGCGGCGCACCACGTCCGCCATGCCGGCCTGATCCAGCGCCGCCAGCATGGCTTTCGGATCGCGCTCGGTGCCGATGGCCTGGCCGAGGCGGCGGCGGTCCTCGCCCTCCAGCAGCGTCACCATCAGCTCGGCATATTGCACGTTGTCGGCGCGATACTGGCGCAGCTGGTCCACCGTCATCTCGGCGGTGCGCTCCAGGGTGCGCGTCCAGTCCGGGCCGCCGGCGGCGGGATTGAACTTGGAGAAGGAGGCGAAGAACTGGTCGTGGCCGGACGGCACCTGAGGGGTGGGCACGAACCAGCGCAGGGAGAGCGCATCCACCAGAAGGTCGAAGGTGGTCTGGCCGCGCCAGCCGGCCACAGCGTCGGCGATGGGGACGATCTTGGGATCGGCGCCGCAGGGCTTCTCGGCGCTCGCGTCGGCGGGCGGGGACAGGATGTTCATGGCGGCGGGGTCGAGGCACAAGCCATCCTTGATGGCCCAGGCGATCAGCCGCTCGGCATAGACGGCGCCGGAGAGATGGGTGTGCAGGTCGCCGCCCTTGGGCATGCGGTGCAGGAAAGCGCGCTGGCGGTTCGGCTCCGGCCGCATCCGCTCGAACTCGGCGGCGGTGATCGCCTCGGGCAGGCGGCTGGCGACGACGGCGGCCCGGATGGCGACAAGCGCCGCGATCAGGACGAACGCGGCGATCAGGATGCGGCGACGCAACAGGGCCTCCGGGGCGCGGATCTGAACTCGGGCGTGACCCTAGAGAGCCGCCGCGCGGCTGGCAACGCGGGAGGGGCGCGAGCGGCGGAGAGCTGGGAGGAATCCTCTCCGCACTCCGTCAGGCGCCGGGCCGCCCCGTCTTGCCCCGGAAGAGCGCCGTCATCGCCCGCCTTGTGCGGGCGATCCACTTCTCCGCCCGAGGGGTGCCGGGCCTGATGAAGGGGGACAAGCGGCAAAGTGGATCCCCCGGACGAGCCGGGGGATGACGGTAGCGACGAAGCGCGACGGTAGCGACGGGGCGGCCCGCGCCGCCCCCTCAGCTCTTGGCCAGTCCGGCGAGCACCTTGTCGACGCCGGTCACGCCCACCTTCACGTTCACCTGCCGGCCGTCCTGCAGGCGGAAGGCGATGGTGGCCTCCTTGGCGGCGGACAGCTCCCTGGCGAGGGCGGCGTCGTAGGCGATGCTCGCCTCGCACTCGCTGGTGCTGCACCACTGATAGGCGAGCTTGCGGGTGTTCTGGCCGAGCACCAGGTCCACGCCGTCGCGCACCAGCACGCCGGTGGGGGTGGTGATGGCGATGGTGGGAACGTCCTTGCCGTCCTTGCCGATCTTCCACACCACCACGACGCGCTTGGACTGGTTGTCGGTGATGCGCAGGGCGCCGAAGCAGGTCTTCTTGCCGGTCTTGGCGCCGGCGGCGGGGGGCAGCTCCTGGCAGGTGAGCACCCAATTGTCGAACGACTGGGTCTCGGTCTTCACCGGGCCGGTGGGCGCGGCGGGGACGGCCGGCTGGTTCTGGGCGGTGCGGTTCTGGGCCTGCGCCGTCTGCTGGGACTGCGCC
>JAEWBL010000164.1 GCA_023391175.1 Pseudomonadota bacterium | reverse complement strand
CGGCTTCTTCTACCATTCCAACGAGGGCAAGGAGATCGTCGGCATCGTCGAGGTCATCAAGGAGGCCTATCCCGACCCCTCCGACCCCACCGGCAAGTTCGTGATGGTGGACATCAAGGCGGTGAAGCCGCTCAAGACCGCCGTCACCCTCGCCGCCGTGAAGGCCGAGCCGCGGCTCTCCGAGATGGCCCTGATGAAATTCTCCCGCCTCTCGGTGCAGCCGGTGACGGACGAGGAATGGGCGCTCGTGTGCGCCATGGGCGGCATCAAGGGGTGAGCCGCGCGATCAGCGACCCCGCCGCCTTCATCCGCGCCGAAACCCGCCTGCGTCCGGTGCCGCTGGTGCCGGAGGTCTCGCTCCATGTGGCCGACGAGGCGGTGCCCATCTGGCATCGCACGGAAGAGGAACTGGGTGAACTCGGCCTGCCGCCGCCCTTCTGGGCCTTCGCCTGGGCCGGCGGACAGGCCCTCGCCCGGCATGTGCTGGACCATCCCGAAACGGTGCGGGGAAAGCACGTGCTGGATTTTGCCTCGGGCTCCGGGCTCGTGGGCATCGCCGCCATGAAGGCGGGGGCGACGGGCCTGACCTGCGCCGACATCGACCCCTTCGCGGTGGCGGCCATCGCGCTGAACGGGGAAGCGAACGGCGTCGTGCTCTCCCCCACGCAGGACGACCTCATCGGCCGCGACGATGGCTGGGACGCGGTGCTCGCCGGCGACATCGCCTATGAGCGGGACCTGGCGGAAAAGGTCTTCGCCTGGCTCCTCGCCCTCGCCGGGCGCGGCGCGACGGTGCTCATCGGCGATCCCGGCCGCACCTATCTGCCGAAGGACCGGCTGGTGAAGCTCGCCGAATACTCGGTTCCGGTGACGCGGGAGCTGGAGGACATGGAGATCAAGCGCACGGCGGTGTGGCGGCCGGCGTGAGGGGGGGCGGCCGTTCCCCGGACAAGCGACGGCGCAGCCGGAGCGCTGATCCGGGGTCCAGCGCAAGAGTTCCGCGCAGCGGGCAATGCCCGAGGATGCCTGGGTCAGGAGGCGCCTTCGGCGGTCTTTTGCGCTGGGCCCCGGCTCGCATTCCGCTGACGCTGCATGCGTCCGGGGCGCGAGAAGGTTCGTGCGACGCGCAGAGGCACATCACGAGCGCCGCCGCTCTGCTCTCAGCACTCCACCCGGCCCGGGCAGAACGCCTTGTGAAGCGCGGCGATCACCGCCAGCACTTCCTCCCGCGCGATGCGATAGAACACGCTGGTGCCCTCGCGGCGGGCTTCCACAAGCCCATCCGACCGCAGGCGCATGAGCTGCTGCGACATGGGCACCTGCTCGATGGCGAGTTCGTCCCGGAGCTGCGCCACGGACTTCTCGCCATCCACCAGCGCGCACAGAACCAGCAGGCGCTGCGGGTGGGACAGGCTGCGCATGAGTTCGGCGGCCCGCTCGGAGGCCGGGATCATTTCAACAACATTCATAGTCTTGAATTTATGATAATTGAATGTTAGATGCAATGCCAACGCGGGGAGGCCCGCACGAGAGGAGCGCCCAGAGAAGCGCTCCAACGGAGCAGGATAATGTCTGTCGATCGCATCGTCATGATGTTTGCGGGGTTCATGGTGCTGACGTCGCTCGGCCTGGGCCTCACCGTGTCGCCCTATTTCTTCTGGCTGACCGCCTTCGTAGGCGCGAACCTGATGCAGGCGTCCGTCACCGGCTTCTGCCCGGCGGCCATGCTGCTCAAGAAGCTGGGCGTGAAGCCCGGCGTCGCCTTCAACTGAACGTCCTGATCTGACCCCCCGCCCGGCGCGAGGCCGGGCAGAGAGAGCCACCATGTCCCAGCGCTTCCTCCCGCCCGCCGCGGCCCTCGCGGCGGCGATGGCCGCCTTTTTGCCCGTTGCCGGCGCCACCTTTGCCCGCGCAGCCGATTTCACCGTGCGCAGCGTGGAAGTGCCGGAGCTGAAGGGCGTGTTCGGCGAGGTGAAGAGCCGCACCGTGGTGCCCGCCCGCGCCCGCATTGGCGGCACGGTGCGTGCCGTCTCCGTCTCCGAGGGCGACAGCGTGAAGGAGGGCGACGAGATCGCCCTGGTGGTGGACGACAAGAACGCCCTGACCCTCAACGCCGCCGACGCCAAGATCAAGGAGCTGAAGTCCCAGCTCGACAACGCCAGGACCGAGCTGGACCGCGCCCAGCAGCTGCTCGCCCGCGGCGTCGCCAGCCAGGCCCGGCTCGATACCGCGAAGACCCAGTTCGATGTCGCCACCAATCAGGTGACGGCCGCAGAAGCGGACCGCGCCGTGATCCTGCAGCGCGCCCGCGAGGGCGCGGTCATCGCCCCCGCCGATGGCCGCGTCCTCACCGTTCCGGTCACGCCCGGAAGCGTGGTGCTGGCCGGCGACGAGATCGCCCGCGTCGCCTCCGGCCCCTATTATCTCAGGCTCTCCCTGCCCGAGCGCCATGCCACCTCCATCCGCGAGGGCGGCACGGTGCGCATCGGCGAACGCGGCATCTCGCAGGACAAGGCCGGTTCGCCGGCCACCGCCCGACCTGGCCGCATCGTGAAGGTGTATCCGGAAATCGCCGCCGGCCGCGTCATGGCCGACGTGGAGGTGGACGGCCTCGGCACTTATTTCGTCAACGAGCGCACCCTCGTGTGGGTGGAGATCGGCAAGCGGGCCGTGCTCGCCATTCCCGCCACGCTCGTGCGCACCGAGCATGGCATCGATTACGTCACGCTGGTGACGCCGCGCGGCCCGCTCGACGTGCCCGT
>JAEWBL010000153.1 GCA_023391175.1 Pseudomonadota bacterium | reverse complement strand
GTTGAGCGCGAAGGGCACCACCAGCGGCACCCGCACATGGCCGAGGCCGAGCGACGAGGCGATGGCGAGGGGCCCGAGCATGTGGGCGCCATCCAGGAGCCCGATGTTCACCTTGTCGCGGATGTTGGCCCAGGAGACTTCCTTGTGCAGGTCGATCTCGATGCCCTCGGCCATGGCGAAGCCGCGCTCCGCCGCGGCGATCAGCACGGCGGCGTCGGTCAGGGGGATGAAGCCGATGGCGAGGCGTCTCATCGCAGAAGCTCCGCGGCGGTGATGATGGACTGGGCGATGTCGACGATGCGCTTCTTCTCGTTCATGGCGGTGCGGCGCAGGAGGTGGTAGGCGGCCTCCTCGTCGATGCCCTTCATCTTCATGAGCAGCATCTTGGCCCGGTCGATGGCCTTGCGCTCCTCCAGCTGGGTCTTCGCCTCCTCCAGCTCCGCCTTGAGGCGGGCGAAGGCGCGGAAGCGGGAAATGGTGGTCTCGAGGATCGGCTTCACCCGCTCCTTCCTCAGCCCGTCCACCACATAGGAGGCGACGCCGGCCTCGATGGCATCCTCGATGGTCTTCGAGTCGGTCTGGTCCACGAACATGGCGACCGGCCGCTTCACCTCACGGCTCACCTGGAACATCTGCTCGATGGTGTCGCGCGAGGGGTCTTCGAGGTCGATCAGGATCACGTCCGGATCGATGGCGTAGATGCGCTCCAGAAGGTTGTTCCGGCCGGTGATGCGCAGCACCGTCTCGAAGCCCGCCTCCTTGAGGCCCTCCTCCAGGATTGCGGCGCGGACGTCGCTCTCGTCCACGATCACGATCCTGAGGGTGAGGTCGTTGGCCATGGGGATCCGGGCTGGGGCTGTCCGCAGGGGCTGGCGGATTCCTGCGATACCTCACCTTCCGGAGCCGGCGCGGTCAAGTCTCCTGGCGCGCCACGGCGTAGGCAAGTGATCTGCCCGCGCCATGGACCTGATCCCGAAGTCCTTCTAGAACGCCCGTGGTGGAGCATGGCCACAGGCCGGCCTGCGGCGATCCGCTCCAGTTCGTCCCCGTCCCGGCCGACGTCCTGCCGGGCCCTTTGAAGGCGTCCATGCGCGACCTTTCCGACTACGCTGCCGCCGAATGGCTCGCGCTGACTCCGCTCGCCCACCGGCTGCGGCGCGTCCGCAACGTGCTGGTGGATCGCATCTACGCCCGCCGACACGCGCCGGGTCAGGCGGAGGTGGTGGCACGCATCGCCGCCGAACGGGCGCCGGTCGTCGCCTTCACGGTCGCCTTCAATCTGCCGCAGGCGGTGGACTTCCTGGCCGATGCCATGGCGCGCTTCCTGCCGGGGACGCCGCTGGTGGTGTGCGACAACTCCACCGATCCCGCTGCCCGCGCGGCCATCGCGGACTTGTGCGTGCGGCGCGGGCTCACCTACTGCCCCTTGCCGCCGACGCCCTATCGCGGTGCGCGCAACGGCTCGCGCTCCCATGGCGTGGCGCTGAACTGGATTTACGCCAATCTCATCCGGCCAGCCGCTCCGCGCGCCTTCGCCTTGCTGGATCACGATCTGATCCCGCTGGAGCCGACCGACCTTTCCGGCCGCCTCGCGGGACAGCCCTGTTACGGCATGGTGCGGGAGGGGGAGGGCAACGGGGCCTGGTACCTGTGGCCGGGGTATTCGGTGTTCGATTTCGCGGCGGTGAAGGTCCTCCCGCTGGATTTCGGCACCGACACGCCGCTCACCCTCGACACCGGCGGGCAGAACTGGGGCGTGCTCTATCGCGACCTGAACCTCGCGCGCCTGCGGATGTCGAGCCGCCGGCGGGTGCATCTCGCCGACCCGGAGACGGGCGAGATGGAGCCCTTCCTGCTGGCGGACGGCTGGCTGCATGTGGGCGGTGCCGGCCATCGCGGCGGCGGAGCGGGGGCGCTCGATCGGGTGCGGCGGGCCTATGAGGCCGATCCCGAGGGTCTGATCGCGCGCCTCAGGGCGAGCCCGGAGCGGCTCAGCCCATAAAAAAGCGCCGCCGGCTGGGCCGACGGCGCGTTTTACTCGACAGAAGGCTCAGCGCCTCACTCGGCGGCGGCAGGAGCCTTGGCGCCCTTGGCCTTCTTGCCGCCCTTGGCGTCGGCCGTGCGGTCCTGACGCTCGGCGATACGGGCGGACTTGCCGCGGCGGTCGCGCAGGTAATAGAGCTTGGCGCGACGCACCTTGCCGCGACGGACCACCTTGATGGAGTCGATCAGCGGCGAATAGACGGGGAACACGCGCTCCACGCCTTCGCCGTAGGAAATCTTGCGGACGGTGAAGCTCTCGTTCAGGCCACCGCCGGAACGGGCGATCACCACGCCCTCGTAGGCCTGCACGCGGGTGCGCTCGCCTTCGACCACTTTCACGTTCACAGTCACGGTATCGCCGGGCTGGAACTCGGGAATGGCCCGCTTCTCGGCGAGCTTCGTCGCCTGTTCGGCTTCGAGCGTCTGGATAATGTTCATTGTCGCCAACCTCTTGGTGCCGCTTCGGAGCATGTCGCCCCGGCGCCACGTCGTGTCGTTTTAAGTTAAGGGACGCGGCTCCATACAGGAGAAAAGGGGCGCTGTCATTCCCTTTCCGTCGTGGATCCGTCATGCGCCGGGGCAAGAAGGTCCGGGGCAAGAAGGTCCGGCCGGCGCGCGCGCGTGACGGCCTCCGCCTCGGCCTGCCGCCAGCGGGCGATGCGGGCGTGATCGCCGGAGGTGAGCACCTCGGGGATGCCCTGGCCCTCGAACTGCTGCGGCCGCGTGTATTGCGGATATTCGAGCAGACCGTGGGAGAAGCTCTCGTCCGTGCCGCTCTCGGCCTTGCCCATGACCCCAGGAATGAGCCGCACGCAGGCATCGAGCAGCAGCAGCGCCGCCGCCTCGCCGCCGGAGAGCACCACGTCGCCCACGCAGATCTCCTCAAGGGACCGCGCCGCGACGATGCGCTCGTCCACCCCCTCGAACCGCCCGCACAGGATGACCGCGCCTGGCCCCGCCGCCAGCTCCCGCACGCGGGCCTGCGTCAGCGGGCGGCCGCGGGGGGTCATCAGCAGGCGGGGGCGGGGATCATCGGACGGGGACACGGCGTCGATGGCGCGGGCGAGCACATCGGCCCGCATCACCATGCCCGGCCCGCCGCCGGCCGGCGTGTCGTCTACCGAGCGATGGCGGTCGAGGGCGTGGTCGCGGATCTGCACCGCTTCCAGCCCCCACAGCCCGTTCGCCAGCGCGCGGCCGGCGAGCGCATGGCCGAGGGGACCCGGAAACATCTCCGGATAAAGGGTGAGGACGCTGGCGCAGAAGGTCATGGGGAGAGATGGGCGCGGGGCAGGGCGGGAGTCAAATCCGCGATCGCCTCAGTCCTCCTTGTCCTCGCCCGCCTCGGGCTCGGGGTCGCGACGCTCGACGAAGGCCTCGGCGATGACCACCCGGCGGCCCTTCACGTCCACCACCGGCACGGCATCGCGGGTGAAGGGCACCATGAGCGTCTTCGCCCGGATGCCTGGGAGGGCCGGGGCATATTCAAGGATGTCGCCGGCGCCGAAATCGTGCAGGGCGGTGACGGCGCCGATGCGCGCGCCGGCCTCGTCCTCCACGGCTAGGCCAATCAGGTCGGCATGATAGAAGGTGTCCTCGTCCTCCGGCGCAGGCAGCGCCTCGCGCGGGACATAAAGG
>JAEWBL010000109.1 GCA_023391175.1 Pseudomonadota bacterium | reverse complement strand
CAATTGGGCACCGCGCCGACAGCGGAGAGCACGAGATCGGCCGACAGCACCCGCCCATCGGCGAGTTCCACGCCCGTCACGCCGTCCGTGCCCAGAATGCGGGCGACGCCGGTGCCCGTGAGGATGGTGACGCCGTGGCCCTCGTGCAGCACGCGGGCGAATTCCGAGATGGTGGTGCAGGCGACCCGGGCGAGAAGCCGTGGCGCACCTTCCACCACGGTGACATCGAGACCGAGCGTCCGCGCCTTGGCCGCCGTCTCCAGCCCGATATAGCCGCCGCCGATGATGACCAGCCGCGCGCCCGGAAGAGCGGCGGCGCGGAAGTGCTTCACATCGTCGATGCTGCGGATGGAGAAGACCCCGGGCAGCTCCGCACCGGGCACAGGCAGCGCGCGGGCGCGGGTGCCGGTGGCGATCAGCAGCGCGCCGTAGGTGAGGCGGGCGCCGTCGGAAAGTTCCACCTCCTTGCCCACCGGAAAGATGCGGGCGACGCGGGTGGAGAGCCGCATCTCGGCGCCGGCCTCGGCATAGAAGGCTGGCGCCTTCAGCTCCAGCCGGTCCTCGGTCATCTCGCCGCCGAGATAGGCCTTGGAGAGCGGCGGGCGCTGGTAAGGCAGATAGGGCTCGTCGCCGATGACGATGATGGGCTTGCCATAGCCCTCGGCCTTGAGGGAGGTGACGGCCTGCGCCGCCGCCTGCCCGGCCCCGATGATGACGAGCGGCGCGCTCACGACAGATGCTCCCGCGCCACGTCTTCCTGCGCGACGCCAAGCGCGGCGGCGACGAACAGCAGCCGGTCCTGGCCGAAATACATCTGGCCGTTCACGAAATAGGTGGGCGAGCCGAACACGCCCGCCTCGATGGCGGCGGCGGTGTTGCGCGCGATCTTGTCGGCGGCCTCGACGGTGTCGGAGAGGGTGGCGAGCATCTCGCCATCCAGCCCCACCTCGTTGGCGAGGCGGACAAGGTTGTCCCGCTCGGAAATCTGGATGTCCCGCGCCCATACGGCGGACAGGCAGGCGCCGATGAGGTCGGCGGGGTCGATGCCCTCGAGCTGCGCCGCCGCGATGAGGCGGCAGGCGGGCAGCGTATCCGTGGGCCAGAACTTCGGCTCGGTGTTGATCGGGATGCCGCGCACCTTGGCCCAGCGCACGATGTCTTGCTTGCGATAGGCGTTGCGCTGGGGCGACTGCTTCGCCGGGGCGGTGGAGCCGCCCTCGGCGAAGACCTTCAGGATGTCGACGGGACGCCACAGAATGTCGGCGCCCGCCGCGCGCGCGATCTCGCGCAGGCGGCCGTGCCCCAGATAGGCATATCCGGACTGGGGGCTGAAATAGCAGATGATCTCGGGCACGGCGGGGCTCCTTTGGCTCGGTTCAGCCGAGGGCCGCGGCCGGATGCCCCTCCTCGATGGGGAGCGACGGATCGCGCGACCACTCGTTCCAGGAGCCAAAATACATCTTCACGTCCTTCACCCCCGCCTCTTTCAGCGCGAGGAAGGTGTTGGAGGCCCGCGCCCCTTTGAAGCAGTAGAGATAGACGGGGGTCTCCGGCGAAATGCCCACAGTGGCGCACTCGGCGAGGATCTCGGCCGAGGACTTGAAGCGCGGACCTTCGGCGGTCGGCTTCATCATGCGGTACCATTCGATCCACTTCGCGCCGGGGATGCGTCCCTTGCGGGGGCAGAAGTCCTTGCCATAGGGCGAGGAGCTTTCGCCGATCCACTCGTCCACATCACGCACGTCGAGCTTGGCGACGGCCGGGTCTTCCACCGCCTTCAGCATGGCGGCGGCATCTATGATGACTTCGCCGGCGGCCTGATCCACCGGGAAGGTGGCGGCCTTGGGCTCGGGCACGTCCGTCGAGACGGGAAGGCCCGCCGCACTCCAGGCGGCGAACCCGCCGTGCAGCACCTTCACCTTCGGATAGCCGAGGAAGGTGAGCAGGAAATAGCCACGGCAGGACTGGCCGAAGCCCGAATTCATCGACTGCTCGTAGATCACCGCCGTCTCCTTGCCGGAGAGGCCGGCCTTGCCGAAGGCGTCGGCGAATTTTTGCCGAAGCTCGGCGTAGCCCTCGGGCGTCGAGGTGGCGAGGAAGGTGAAGATCTCATGGAGATTCACCGCACCGGGGATGTGGCCGGCGGCGTAGCTGCCCGGATCGCGGGTATCGATGACGACGGTGGGCTCGGACAGGATCAGGGTCGACAGGTCGGGCGGCGAAATCAGGATTGCGCTCATGGTGATCCCCTCTGGTGGGTCGGATCTTGCGGGTCGCAAGGACACGTCTTCGGAAGGCAAAGGGGGCTTTTGCCCCTCATGTTTTGAATCGGTCGGCGGAGGTCAGGCCGGCATCTGGTCCAGCATCAGCTTCAGTTGCTTGGTGGCAGGCGTGACGATGGCGACGAAATAGGCCTCGCGCAGGCGCCGCTGGCAGCGGGAGGCGCGCACATAGCCGCGGGCACCGCAGTGGAGCATGGCGTTATGGGCAGCCTCGACGCTCTTCTCGCCGGCCAGGAGACGGGCTGCGACCACCCGGCGCCAGTAGTCCGGGCTCGTCTCAAACGGCGTCTCGGCGAGGATGTTCACCTCCGCCTCCATGGCGGCCAGCGCCTCGGCCATCTGGTCGGGCTGGACGTCGAGGTAGCGGTTCACGTGGCCAAGGGGCTCCTCCACCTCGCGCATCATGGCGATGCAGTCGCGGATGAGGCCGATGGCCATTCCGGCCTGCAGCAGGATGAAGCCGGCCCGCATCTTCTTCACGAACGACATGGCGTCGTGCGCCAGCACCATGTCGTCGGGAATGAACAGGTCGCGCACCTGCACGCCATACGTGCCGGTGCCGTCCATGCCAAGGAAGGGCTCGCAGGGCTTCAGCGTCACGGCCGGCTCGGCACAATCGATGATCGCCATCACCGGCGCGGCGCCGTCCACGGCGAAGATGCAGCCAAAGAAATGGTCGGGTCCGAGATTGGACACCCATGGCAGGATGCCCTTCACCTTGTAGCCGCCCTCCACGCGCGTGCCCTTCAGCTTCAGCGTCTCGATGCCGAAGAAGGACTTCATGGGATTGGACAAGGCGGTGCCGCCAAGCACGTGGCCAGTGGCGACGGCAGCGAGATATTTCGCGCGCGGCGCCGCGTTCTCGGAATTGATGAGGTACCAGACCAGCGTGTTCTGGCACCAGGCCATGAAGCCCGTCGCGGCGCAGACCTCGGACATGCGCGACATGCCCTCGATGGCATTGCCCAGCCGGTGGCCCTGAGAGAGATGCAGCCGGAAGGCGCCGGCATCGGCGAAGCGATGCAGCAGCGTTGCGGGGTAGGTGCCCTCGTCGATGGCCCGCGCCCAGGCGGAAAGGT
>JAEWBL010000048.1 GCA_023391175.1 Pseudomonadota bacterium | reverse complement strand
AGCCGATGCCCTGCGTTGGGCGGCCGATCGAGCCGCGCCCGGTCACCGCCTCCGCCGGTGTCAGGCAGAAGTCGCAGGAACCCGTCTCGGTGAGGCCATAGAGGTCGAACACGCCCGCATCCGGCAGCTGCGCCGCGATGGCCCCGGCGAGATGCGTCCCCAGCCCTTCGCCGCCGGTCAGGATGGCCCGCAGGCGGGGCGCCGCCACATCGCCTTCGCCAAACAAGGTGCGCAGCATGGAGGGGACGGTGGCGAGGACGGTGGCCTCGGGCAGGCGCGCCTTGAGGCCGGCGGGAGAGAACTTGCCCACCAGTTCGAGACGCGCGCCCGTCTTCAGCGAGAGCAGGGCCACCCACAGGCCGAAGATGAAGATGAGCTGGAGCGGCAGCACCACCCTGTCGCCGGGGCCGAGGGCGAGCAGGGCCTGAAGCGCGTCGAGCTTTCCGGCGAAGCGGTCGTGGCCCAGCACCACGCCCTTGGGCTTGCCGGTGGAGCCGGAGGTGAAGACGATGAGCGCGGCGCTATGGAGCAGGGGCCGGGCCGGCGGGGCAGCCTCTGCGAGGTGGGTCACGGCGCCATCGCAGACGAGAAACCGGGCGCCGGTCTGCTCGAGGATGGCGGCGCGGGTCATCTCCGCCGCCCCGGAATGGAGCGGCACCGCGACGCCGCCCGCCTGCCAGACGGCAAAGAAAGCGGCGAGGTCGGTTGCGCGATTGGCAACGCGGACCACCACCGGCTCGTCGGCGCCGAGCCCTTCCGCCCGCAGGCGTGCGGCGAGGGTGGCGGCTTTCGTGCGGAGGATGTCGGCGCTGTGCGTCGCGCCGCCGTCCTCGGCCACGGTGCCGGCCGCGTCATCCAGGATGCGGCAGAGCGCGCCCATCACGGCCCCCTCAGCCTTCGCGCGCCGGGAAGCGCGCATCGCGCCAGGCGATGGCGGCGCGCAGCCCGTCGCGGCGGGCGACGTCGAAGAAGGCAATCTTGTCGGCCGAGCCCGCGCCCTCGATGGAAAGGTCGATCTCCAGCGCGCTTTCCAGCGCCTGCAGCATGCCCTGCGTCTCCAATGCGCGATTGAGCGCGCGCTTGGTCTCCTTCACGAGGCCGGGGTCGATGGCCGCGATGTGGCGGGCCACGCGCATCGCCTCGGCCTCCAGCCGGTCGGCGGGCACGACCCGATTTATCATGCCGATCTCGGCCGCGCGCTGTGCGCTCACCCGGTCCTCGCCGAGCAGGATGATCTCCTTGGCGATCTTCGGCCCGACGATCCACGGCAGCAGCATCACCACGATGCCGGCGCCGAACTTCAGCTCCGGCTCGCCGAAGAACGCGTCGTCGGATGCGATGGTCATGTCGCAGGCGAGGGCCAGTTCGCAGGCGCCGGCAAGGCAGGCGCCACGCACCATGGCGATGGTGGGCTTCGGGCAGTGCCAGAAGCGCATCACCGTGTCGAAATCCTTGCGCAGCACGGGCCGCCACGCATCGACGCCCACCGGGCGCGCCTCCATCTGCGCCTTGAGATCGAAGCCGGAGGAGAAGGCATTGCCGGCGCCGCGCACGATCACCGCCTTCACGTCCGCATCCGCCTCGGCGCGGTCCATGGCGGCGTTGATCTCGCCGAGCATCTCCTGGTCCAGCGCATTGGTGCGCTCGGGCCGGTTGAGGGTGAGGAGGGCGATGCCGTCGCGGGTTTCGTAAGCGATCTTGGTGAAGGTCATGGAAGCCTCGTGGAGAGGGGTCAGCGGCGGCCGCCGGCCATGCTCGCCGCCTCGGGCCGCAGGCGCAGGCGCAGCATGGCGAGGACGCCGAGGAAGGGGCCGATGGCAAGGATGATGAAGGCGAAACGCCAGCCGAAGGCGTCCACCGCATAGGGCAGGAGGTGGATGCTCACCAGGGTGATGAGGAAGCCGACGCAGGTCTGCACCGTCAGCATGGTGCCGATGAGGCTGCGGTCGGACAGCTCCGTCACGGCGGCGGAGAATTGCGCGGAATCGGAGATCACCGACACCCCCCACACCAGCGCCAGCGGCAGCACCAGCCAGATCGAGGCGCCGAACAGGAAGCCGATGCCCGCCGCGCACAGGCCGCTCACCGCCATGGACAGCGCCGTGACGAAGGTGCGCCCCAGCCGGTCGGCCGCGAAGCCGCCGCCCAGCGCGCCCACGGCACCGATGGCGACCACGCAGAAGGTGGCGAGGCGCGGGTCGAGGGGCGGGGCATCGCCATAGCGGGCGGCGAAGCTGGCGGCGAAGAAGGCGCCGATCCACGCCCACATGGCGTAGAGCTCCCACATGTGGCCGAAATAGCCGAGATTGGCGAGCCGCAGCGCCGGCCGCCGGAATGCATCGAGGGCATTGGAGAGCCGCAGCGGCGGCGCCTTCGCATGGTTGGGGCCGATTTTGGCGAAGCGGATGAGCAGGGCGGCTACCAGCGCGCTCGCCGCCGCGCCCGCCACCGGCGCGCGCCAGTCCAGCCCGCCCACCGCCGCCATGGCATGGGGCGAGGCCGATCCCAGGGTGAGGGCCGCCACCAGCATGCCGATGAGCAGGCCGAGATCGCCCTTCGCCCAGGTGGCCGCGAGCTTCATGCCCACGGGATAGACCCCCGCCATGCACATGCCGGTCATAAACCGCAGCAGCGGCACCGCAGGATGGGTGGGCTCGAACAGGAGGATGGCGCCGTTGGCCAGCGCCGCCACAAGCGCCGAGACGGAAAAGAGCGTCCGCAAGTCCGCGCGGTCCGCCAGAGAGAGCAGGGCGCTGAGGAGGGTGCCGGCGACGAAGCCCGCCTGCACGGAACTGGTGAGCAACGCCTCCTGGAAGGGCGACAGGCTCCACTGCGCCCGGATCGCCCCCAAAGAGGCGGTGGTGGCGAACCATGTCGCCATCGCCGCCACTTCCGCGACCACGAGGATCGCGAGGGAAAAGGCCTTGCCGTCCGTGCGGGCGGCTGTCGCCGGCGCCGTCACCTCAGCCGGCCTTCTTCAGCATGGGGCAGGCCTCGGGCGACATGGGCCGGAAGGCCTCGTCGCCGGGGATGGTCGCAACCAGCTTCAGATAGTCGTAGGGGCCCTTGGACTCCTCGGGCGTCTTCACCTGCCACAGGTACATGTCGTGGATGGTGCGGCCGTCGGCGCGGATGTGGCCCTTGCCGAACAGGGGATCGTCGGTGGGCATGGCCTTCATCTGCGCGACCACGGCGGCGCCGTCATGCGCCTTCGCCTTGTCCATGGCGGCGATAGCCTTCATCCAGTGCAGCGTGGCGGCATAGGTACCGGCCTGGTTCATGGTCGGCATGCGGCCGTTGTTGCGCGCGCCGAACGCCTTGCCGAAGGCGCGGGTGCCGTCGTTCAGGTCCCAGTAGAAGGCGTTGGTGAGCATGAGGCCCTGCGCCGTCTTCAGGCCCAGCGAATGGATGTCGGACAGGAAGATGAGCAGGCTGACGAGCTTCTGCTTCTGCGACAGGCCGAATTCCGCCGCCTGCTTCACCGAATTGATGGTGTCGCCGCCGGAATTGGCCAGCGCCACCACCTTCGCGCCAGAGCCCTGCGCCTGCAGGATGAAGGAGGAGAAATCCGAACTCTGGAACGGCGCCAGCGCGCGGCCCATCACCTTGCCGCCGTTGGCCTTCACCACCTCGGCCGCGTCGCGCTCCAGCGCATGGCCGAAGGCGTAGTCGGCCGTGAGGAAGTACCAGGAATCGCCGCCCTGCTTGATCATGGCACGGGCGGTGCCGTTGGCGAGCGCCCAGGTGTCGTAGGTCCAGTGGACGGTGTTGGGCGTGCAGGCCTTGGCGGTGAGGTCGGACGTGCCGGCGCTCGCCACCAGAAAGACCTTGTTCTTGTCGCGGCTGATGTCGGCGACGGCGAGGGCCACCGAGGAGGTGGGCACGTCGACGATGGCGTCCACCTTGTCGAGGTCGTACCAACGCCGGGCGACGGAGGAGCCGATGTCCGCCTTGTTTTGGTGATCGGCGGAGACCACCTCCACCTTGAAGCCGTGCTTCTCGGGATTGAAGTCCGCCACCGCCATCTGCGCGGCGGTCACGGAGCCGGGGCCGGCGATGTCGGAATAAAGGCTCGACTGGTCGTTCATGACGCCGATGCGGAAGGTCGGCATGTCCTGAGCGGAGGCCATCTGGGCCGAAGCCCTCTGGGCGGTCGTGATCGGGACGGCGACGGCGCACGACAGCACGGTCGCCGCAACGAGGGCAGCGCGCATTTCTTCTCTCCCGGCGTTTCCAGTGTCTTCTTTTTGACGCGGCATCTCCGTCCGCGATCTGTAGAACCAAAGGCTCATTTGAAGATTTGTCAAACGAATAATTTTTGGTTGATTTGATGTCACCGATCTGAGACCAAGGGACGACCAAGGCGTCCCGGAACGGATCAGATGGAACCGACCTACGGCCAGATCGTCACCACCAGCGCGGCGAGCCAGATCGCCGATCAGCTCCAGCAGGCCATCATGGACGGCCGGCTGAAGGTGGATGAGCGCCTGCCCACCGAGGAGGAACTGGCCGCTCAGTTCGGCGTCTCGCGCCCCACCGTGCGCGAGGCCCTGAAGCGTCTCGCCGCGCGCCATCTCATCCGCTCGCGGCGCGGGCCGACCGGGGGCACCTTCGTGACCGGTCCGTCGCCAGAGGAACTCGCCACCAGCCTCGGCACGTCCGTGACCCTTCTCGTCGCCACCGGCGGCGTCTCGCTGGAGGAAATGGCAACGGCGCGGCTGGAGATGGAGGCGGTCTGCTGCCGCCTCGCCGCGCTCAACCGCACCGAGGCCCACCTTGCGGCGCTGGAGGCGGAGATCGCCCTGCAGCGCACCGCGAGCCTTTCGGATCAGGATTTCTGCGCCTCCGACGTGCGCTTCCACCGCACCATCGTGGACGCGGCGGGCAATGCTCTGCTGCGCTTCCTGATGAACGCGGTGGTGGAAGCGCTCATGCCGGTGAGCAACATGATCATCTTCCGCGTCCGCGACCGGAAGGAGATCGTCGCCCATCACGAGACCCTGCTTGCGGCCCTGCGCGACCGCGATGGCGAGGCGGCGGTGGCCGCCCTCGGCGGGCTCGTGCGCTACATCCGCGCCCAGTACGAGAAGGCCGAAGAGGCCCGCAAGGCCGCAAGGCCCTGAGCACGCCGCCTGCGCGGTCCACGCACATCACAGGGAAACGTCCAATGAGCACCGAGACCTTCCGCGCCCTCATGGCGCGCAAGACCGACGCCGGGCAGGCCATCGCCATCGAGACCATCACGGAAGCGGATCTGCCGGCCGGCGACGTGACGGTGGATGTCGAATATTCCTCCTTCAACTACAAGGACGGCCTGGCCCTGAAGGGCATGAGCCGCATCCTGCGCGCGCTGCCCATGGTGCCGGGCATCGATTTCGCCGGCACGGTGCGGGCCAGCGACAATCCGGGCTTCGCGCCGGGCGACAAGGTGGTGCTGACCGGCTGGGGCGTCGGCGAGAACTGGTCCGGCGGCTTCGCCGAGCGGGCCAAGGTGAAGGGCGAGTGGCTGGTGAAGCTGCCCGAAAGCCTCACCCCGCGCCAGGCCATGGCCATCGGCACGGCCGGCCTCACCGCCATGCTCTGCGTGGATGCGCTGGAGCGCTACGGCATCGCGGCGGGTGGTGATGTGCTCGTCACCGGCGCGGCGGGCGGCGTGGGCAGCGTCGCGGTGCGCCTGCTCTCGCGCCTCGGCTACAAGGTGAGCGCGCTCACCGGTCGTCCGGCGGAAGCCGACTTCCTGAAGAGCCTCGGCGCCACCGACATCGTGGACCGCGCCACCTATGCCGCGGCGGGCAAGCCGCTGGCCGGCGAGCGCTGGCACGGCGCGGTGGACACCGTGGGCGGCACCATTCTCGCCAACGTGCTCGCCGCCACCCGCTACGGTGGTGCGGTGGCGGCCTGCGGCCTCGCGGCGGCCACCGACCTTCCCACCACCGTCTTCCCCTTCATCCTGCGCAACGTGGCGCTGCTGGGCGTTGATTCCGTCAACTGCCCGACCCCGCGCCGCCTCGCCGCCTGGACGCGGCTGGGCGAACTCCTCACCGAGGCCGATTTCGATCTCGTCACCCGCGAGGTCGCGCTGGAGGACCTGCCGCAGGTGGCGGACGACATCATCGCCGGCGGCGTGCGCGGGCGCACGGTGGTGCGCATCTGAACGGGCAGTGCGGGCGCGCCGCTGCGACGCGCCCGCATTGAGCCCGAGGGTCCCCTGCACTAGGGTCAGGTCTCCTGAATCGTCCGCCGCAGGGGGCTTGCGACGTGAATCTCGCCGGTATCGATCTGACGCTGTCCGCAAAGCTGTTCGCGGCGCTGTTCGCCATCATGAACCCGCTGACGATCATCCCGGTGTTCCTGAGCCTGACGGCGGACCGCTCCCCGGCGGAGCGGCGCAGCACCATGCTGGTGCTGAACGCGACGGTGGCGCTGGGTTGCCTCGTCTGCGCGCTGGGCGGACGCTTCGTGCTGGGCATGTTCGGCATCGATGTCACCCACTTCCAGCTGGCTGGCGGGCTCATCGTGCTGCTCCTCGCGCTGTCCATGCTCAGCGGCGAGGAGCACAGCGCGCACGCCGGCACGGAGGCGGAGAAGAAGACCTTCAGCTCGGCCTCCAGCATGGGGGTCTACCCGCTGGGCATTCCGCTTTCCATCGGCCCGGGCACGATGACCACCATCATCATCTTCTCGGGCTCCAGCGCCACCGCGGGCGGCGCGGCGGGGTTCTATCTCGGGCTCATCGGCTATGTGGTGTTCTTCGGCATCGCGATGGCCGTGGCGCCGGCCCTCTCCTCCATCCTCTCGCCGACCGCGCTGAGCATCTCCAAGCGCCTGATGGGCATCGTGCTGGCGGCCATAGCCATGGAGATGCTGAGCGACGCGCTCGGCCACCTCTTCCCCGCCTGGGTCGCGCACGCCGGCTGAGGCGGCGCGCTCAGAAGCTCGGCGGGGTGCAGGCGCTGATGACCTCGCAGGGATTGGGGCCGATGCAGCGGAAGCGGTGCGGGCGGCGGCTCTCGAAATAATAGGCGTCGCCGGGGCCGAGGATGCGCCGCACATCGTCCACCGTCACCTCCAGCCGCCCGGACAGGACGATGCCGCCTTCCTCGCCCTCGTGGACGAGCGGGACAACGCCGGTGTCCGCCCCCGGCTGGTAGCATTCCTTCAGAATCTGCAGCTTGCGGCCGAACAGCCGCTCTCCCACCTGGCGATAGGAGATGGCGCCCTTGCCGATCTCGGTGAGTTCCTCGGCGGAATAGAACGTCTGCTTCGGCGCCTCCGGCTCGAACGCGAAGAACTCCGCGAGGCCGATGGGGATGCCCTCCAGAATCCGCTTCAGCGCGCCGACCGAGGGGTTCGACGTGTTGGACTCGATCAGCGAGATGGTCGAGTTGGTCACGCCCGTCCGCTTGGCCAGCTCGCGCTGGGAAATGCCGTGCAGCAGCCGCAACTGGCGCAGCCGGTCCCCGATGTCCATGGCGGAAGCCCCTGTTGCAGGTGTTGCGAATATCGAAATTACTGCCATTCGTGGTCAGCATTTTCAATGAGATAGTAGCTTTCAGAAAACGACTTGTTCAGCCTCTCCAATTGGCCGATGGGAGGGCAGCCATAGGAGAGCGGCATGACCCTTCACGTTCGGTCCAACCAGCCCAGTCTCGACAATTTCTGGATGCCGTTCACCGCGAACCGCCAGTTCAAGGCCGCGCCCCGGCTCCTGTCGGGTGCGAAGGGCATGTATTACACCGACATCGACGGCAACACGGTTCTGGACGGCACCTCCGGGCTCTGGTGCGTCAATGCCGGCCACGGCCGCACCGAGATCACGGAGGCCGTCGCGCGCCAGCTGGGCGAGCTCGATTTCGCGCCCACCTTCCAGATGGGCCACCCCGTCGTCTTCCAGTTCGCCGAGAAGCTCGCCGCCATTGCGCCGGGCGGGAAGGACGGCGGTCTCGACCGGGTGTTCTTCACCGGGTCAGGTTCTGAATCGGTCGATACGGCTCTGAAGATCGCCATCGCCTATCAGAGGGCGATCGGGCAGGGCACCCGCACCCGCGTCATCGGCCGGGAGAAGGGCTATCACGGCGTCGGGTTCGGCGGCATCTCGGTGGGCGGCCTCGTCAACAATCGCCGGGTCTTCCCGCAGATTCCCGCCGACCATATGCGCCATACGCTCGATACTGAGCGCAACGCCTTTTCCAAAGGGCTGCCGGCCCATGGCATCGAGCTGGCCGAGGATCTGGAGCGGCTCGTCGCCCTGCATGGCGCCGAGACCATCGCGGCCGTCATCGTGGAGCCCATGGCCGGCTCGGCCGGCGTCATCCTGCCGCCGAAGGGATATCTGGAGCGCCTGCGGGCCATTGCCGACAAGTACGGCATCCTGCTGATCTTCGATGAGGTCATCACCGGCTTCGGCCGCCTCGGCACGCCGTTCGCGACCGACTATTTCGGCGTCACGCCCGATATCGTGACCACCGCCAAGGGCCTGACCAACGGTGCCATCCCCATGGGCGCCGTCTTCGCCTCGCGCAAGGTGCACGACGGGCTCATGACCGGCCCGGAGAACCAGATCGAGCTGTTCCACGGCTACACCTATTCCGGTCATCCGGTGGCCTGCGCGGCCGGTCTCGCGACGCTGGGCATCTATGCCGAGGAGGGGCTGTTGACCCGCGGGGCGGCGCTTGCGGACTACTGGCAGGAGGCGCTGCACGGCCTCAAGGGGCTGCCGCACGTGGCGGATATCCGCAACCTCGGCCTCGTCGGCGCCATCGAGCTTCGCTCGCGCGACGGCGCACCGGGGGCACGGGCCTATGACGTCTTCGTCGAGTGCTTCCGCAAGGGGCTTCTCATCCGCGTCACCGGCGACATCATCGCCCTGTCGCCGCCCCTGATCATCGAGAAGGAGCAGATCGACACCCTCGTCTCGATGATCGCCGACGCGCTGAAAACCACCGCTTGATGCTGGAAGGCAGCCGCCGCAAGACCCTTGCGGCGGCTGGTCCGGTCACACGGCCTTCAGCGTCTCCGCCAGGGTGGTGAGAAGGCGGTCTGCATCCGCCGCCGAGAAGACGAGCGGCGGGCGGATCTTAAGCGTGTTGGCGTGATATCCGGTCGCCGAGATCAGAACCCGGCGCTGGCGCAGCCCGTCCACCACGGCGAGGGCGGTGGCCGAGTCCGGCTCCTTGGTGGCGCGGTCCTTCACGAACTCGACGCCGATATAGAGCCCCGCCCCCCGGACATCGCCGATCCGCGCGTCGGATCTGGCGATCTCCCGGATGCCATCCTGGATCATCCGGCCGATGCGGGCGGCATTCTCCTGCAACCCTTCCGACATCAGCACATCGAAGGTCGCCCGCGCGGCGGCGATGGCCACGGTGTTGCCGCCGAAGGTGTTGAAATAGCGCATCTCGTTGCCGAAGCGCTCGATGACGTGCGGCGCCACGGCCACGGCGGCGACGGGGAAGCCGTTGCCCATGGGCTTGCCCATGGTGACGATATCCGGCTGAAGGCCGTGGCGCTGGAAGCCCCAGAGCCGGTCGCCGGACCGGCCGAAGCCCGCCTGCACCTCATCGGCGATCACCACGCCGCCCGCCGCCCGCACCACCTCCGCGATGGGGCCGAGAATGTCGGTGGGATTGGCATAGATGCCGTCCGAGGAGAACAGGGAATCGGCGATGAAGGCGGCCAGCCCCTCGCCGCGTCGTTCCAGCTCCTCGATCTCGTATTTCAACTGGCGGATGAGCGTTGCCGCGATCTCCGCAGGGGCCATGCGGTAGGAGTCCGGCCCCGGAATCCGCCGCACCCATTCACCCAGCGGCGACTTCTTCCCGAGCGAGGGCGACAGCCCGGCGGTGAGGAAGGAATTGCCGGTATAGGCCTCGGATGTGATGACGATGCCCTTGCGACCGGTGTGGTGCATGGCGATGCGGAGCGCGAGGTCGTTGGCCTCGGACCCGGTGCAGGTGAACATGATGTGGCGGATGGGATCGCCGAAGGTCGGGACGATCTGGCTGGCGAAATCAAGAATCCCATCCTGCAGATAGCGCGTGTGGGTACACAGCGTCTGCATCTGCTCATGGACCGCCTCGACCACGCGCGGGTGGCAGTGGCCCACGGACACGACATTGTTGTAGGCGTCGAGATATTCGTTGCCGGCGCTGTCCCACAGGCGGGTGCCCTTGGCGCGGCTGATTTCCACCGGGTGGGCGTACATGAGGCGGTAAGCCGGCCCGAGCAGCGCCTGCCGGCGCACGATCCTGTCCTGCGTCGCGGGGTCGAGGGCGGAGAGGTTGGCCGGATCGAAGCCATTCACCATCCCGACGTTGATCTTGCGTTCCTTCACCTCGGTCATGACGAAACGCCTCCTTCACAGGGCGGACTGAAAGCGGGGACGGACGGCGAGGAAGGTCTCGCTGACCTCCTCGACGGAGCGGCTGAGGAAATGGTCGAGCTGCGACCAGCTCTGATGCGTGTTGCGCAGGATGTAGGTGGCATTGTCAGGGAACTGTTCCGCCCGCCAGGTGGTGATGAGGGCACGCGCGATGACGCGTCCCATGACCATGTGCGGCAGAAGCAGCACCTCGTCCTCGTCAAGGTCGGCGACGCTCAGGTAGCCGCGCAGCAGGTCGCGCCCGGCATCGAACATCACATCCGATCCCACCGGGCTCAGCTGGTTGAGAAGTGCGGTGGACAGGTCGATGACGATGGCGGTGCGCACCACGTCGCCGAAATCGATGATGCCGGAGATGAAGTGCGGCCGCGCGCGATCCACCACCACGTTGGAGCGGCTGAAATCGTTGTGCAGCACCTGCGTGCGGCAGGCCGCAAGCCGGCCTTGCAGCGCGCGAAAGCGATCGAGCCCGCGTTCGAGCTGGCGGCGGCGGTCCCTGTCCGCGATGCGCTCCATGAGGAAGGCGAGCTTGGGCAGGTGCTGCACGTCCCAGGCGATCTCGCGGGTGTCGTGGGGGTGGGAGAAGCGGGCCATGGCCAGCCGCAGGCGGGCGAGGCTCGCCCCCAGCTTCTCGCGCTCCTCGCACGTCGCCTCGATCCGGTCGAGCGGCGTGCCGTCGAGATAGGTCAGCACCCGCACGAGGCGCAGCTGCCCATGGCTGTCCTCGTGGGAGAGGAAAGCCTCGCCCGCCGCCGTCCGCACCACCCGGGGCACCGGCAGCAGGGGATCGGCCTTCGCCACGTGGTCCAGCAGTTCGGCCTGCAGCGAGATCTCGCGCGGGTCTTCGTCGGGATTGGAGAATTTGGCGATGTGGCGGCCCTGCGCACCGCTGACCAGGAAGGTGTCGTCCTTCTCCGTGTCGAGCCGCGTCAAAGTCCCCGACAGGCCGAAATGACGGGTGAGCACCGCGACCGCCTCGTCCGGCGGAATGGAGCGGAAGGCGGTGGCCAACCCTCCGGCCATGAGGAGGGAGGTGGATGCGGGGACAGGCGGGGTCGGCATTCGGTGTCTCTTCCTGGGGACAGGAGGGCGCGCGGCCGCATCGGCAGGGCGATGTCAGACCTTGGCGATCACGCGCTTCCTTCGGCCGGGAGCGGCAGGTTCCGCATCGGGCGACGTGCGTTCCGGAGCCTCGGCGCGGGCCGCTTCCCGATTGGGCGCGCCCTCGGTGAGATAGGCGAGGGTCATGTCGATGATGGTCGCCCGGTGCTGCTCCAGAAAATCCGGGCGCATCAGGTCGCGGTCGAAGATCATCGACAGGGTGAAGCGGTTGGAGATGTAGAAATAGCCCATCGCCGAGATGGAGATGTAAAGATCAATGGCGTCCACGCCCGGCCGGAACACGCCCTTGCGCTCGCCCTCCCGCAGGATGGCGTCCACAGTGCCGGCGAGGCGGCTGTAGAGCTGGCGGATGATCGGCGACTTGGCCACATGGCGCCCGCGATGGATGTTTTCCGAGTTCATCATCACGATGACCTCGGGTTCCTCGATGAAGGTCTGGAAGGTCGCGTCGCACAGGCGGCGGATCGCCGCCACGGGCTCGAGGCCGGTGAGGGGGATTTCCTCCTGCCGGCGGCGCATGGCCTCGTAGGTGCGCTCCAGCACCTTCACATACAGCTCTTCCTTGGAGGTGAAGTGGTGATAGAGCAGGTTCTTGCTGATCTTGGCGCGGGCGATGATGGCGTCCACCCGGGCGCCATCGTACCCCCGCCGGGCAAACTCCATCTGCGCAGCCGCGAGGATCTTGTCCTGCGTCCCGATGGAATCACGCTTGCGGGGTTTCTCGCTCACAACCGATACGTCCTTTTCGACCATGATCCCATGAGGATGCGCGGCACCGCTTCCGTCAACCGCAAACTGTGGCGCCAGGGCGCGGTGCGACGAAGGGCTCGCACCGTTCCAGGCTGATGCGCG
>JAEWBL010000448.1 GCA_023391175.1 Pseudomonadota bacterium | reverse complement strand
CAACATCCTCCTGCTCGGCGCCGAAATGCTGGTGTATTTCGGCGCCATGCTCGCGCTGTTCCGCCTGCGCGGCACGCTGGGCATCGGCGTCTTCTTCTGCGCGCTGGGCTCGCTCCATTTCATGGAGACGTATCTGGCCGCAGCCTACTACGTGCAGTTGCCCTTCGCCGTCTCCCTGTCGCCCGGCTCTGTGGTATTATTCTCCGGAAAACTGGCGCTTCTGCTGCTCGTCTACATTCGCGAGGACGCGCTGGTCGCGCGCCAGCCCATCTACGGCCTTTTCCTCGGCAATCTGGTGCTGCTGGCGCTCGTTTTCCTGCTGCGCCAGCACGATGTGGTGCCGGCCCCCGGCACACCCGCGGACATCACCTTCATGGACCAGCTCGGCGCGCTGGCGGTGTGGAGCACGCTGCTGCTCTTCATCGATTCCATTGCCATGATCCTCATCTACGAGCGCCTGTCGTCGCGCGTGAAGCGGCATCCGGTGGCAGTGATCTGGGCGACGCTGGCGCTCGTGCTCACCTTCGATCAGGTGGGCTTCTTCGGCGTGCTGCATTTCGCGCTCGACGTGCCGTTCTCTGCGGGCGTCGGCGGCTGGGTGGGCAAGATGGTGGCGGCGGGCCTCTATGCCCTCATGCTTGCCCTCTATCTCGACCGCTTCGAAATGGCCGGCAATCCGCAGCGCCCGCGCATTGCCGACGTGTTCGACACCCTCACCTACCGCCAGCGCTACGAGCAGCTGGAGGTGACCTCCCGGCTCGATCCGCTCACCGGCGTGCTCCACCGGGGCCAGCTGGAACCGCTGGGCCGCGACCTCGTGGCGATCGCCCGCAAGACCGGCCGGCCCATGAGCCTGCTGCTGGTGGATGTGGACGACTACAAGGAGGTCAACGACCTCCACGGCCACGCCACCGGCGACGACGTGTTGCGGCTGCTGGCGGGCGCCATCTCCGAGAGCCTTCGGCAGTCGGACCACGTGGTGCGCTATGGCGGCGACGAATTCGCGGTGCTGGCGCCGGGTGTGTCCCACGTCTCGGCGGTGGCCCTCGCCCACATGCTCAACGAAAGCGTGGCGGGGCTCACGCTGCCGGCCGGGGTGCGGCAGCAGACCCTCTCCATCGGCGTCGCGACATTGCCCGAGGACGGCCAGACCTTGACGGCACTGCTCGAAGCGGCCGACAAGCGCCTCTACGCGGCCAAGGACGCCGGGCGCAACCGCGTGACGGGAGCGACGGGCGACAGCGGCCCCAGCGATAACGGATGACGTTTCACCCATGCTCGAAGGCCTCCCCCCCAACGACGCCACCCATGTGATGCGGGTCGAGGCGCCGCGCCGGCAGGCGCAGCGCATCGCCGACCTGATCTCGGAGACGTTCGACCCCGCCGAGGTGGCCGTGGCCAATTTCGAGCGGACGGACGACGACTGGGTGGTGGAAGTCTACGCCGGGGCAGCGTTCGATCCGGACATGCTGCGCGAGCTGGTGGAGATCGCGGCCGGCCCGGAACTGGCCGCCGCCGTCACCTTCGGCGAGATCGAGCAGAAGGACTGGGTGGCCGCGAGCCTCGAAGGCCTCGCACCGGTGGCCGTCGGACCGGTGGTGGTCCATGGCTCCCATGATCGCGGGCGGGTGGGACCGCACCGGATCGGCATCGAGATCGAGGCGGCGCTGGCCTTCGGCACGGGCCACCACGGCACCACCCAGGGCTGCCTCCACGCCATTGTCCACGCCGCGCGCAAGGGACGCCCGCAGCGCGTGCTGGACGTGGGCACGGGCACCGGCGTGCTCGCCATTGCCGCCGAGCGGCTGTTTCACACGGAGATCGTGGGGAGCGACATCGACATCGTTGCGGTGCGCACGGCCAAGGCCAATGCGGCGGCCAACAAGGCGCCGGGGGTGCGCATGGTCCATGCGGCGGGAGCCGGGGCGCGGGCAATCCGCATCCATGGCCCCTACGACCTGATCCTCGCCAACATCCTGCTGCCGCCGCTGAAGCGGCTGGCGCGCCCGCTCGCCTCATTGCTGGCGCCGGGGGGACGCATCGTCCTGTCGGGGCTGCTCACCGCCCAGGTTCCGGCCGCATTGGCGGCCTACCGGGCGCAGGGGCTGCACCTCGTCAGCCAGCGGCATATCGAGGGCTGGGCCACACTGACCCTCGCCGCGCGGTCGGGTCGGCCGCGCGGATGAGAGGTCTTACCTGAAGCGTGTCAGTTCAGCGGATCGCGACCGTTGAGCTGCACATAACGGGACAGCTCGCGCTCGGCCTGCTCCATCCGGGCGGCGATGATCGCGTCCATCAGACGGCCGAAGAAGCCCTTGCCGGCAGTCTTGCCAGCCGCTGCCTTGGGAGCGGCAGAGCGGGTGTCGCGGGAGAGGGTGTCGGGAGAAAAGGTAACGGCGCTCATGGAGGCCTCCTGCACTGGCCCTACGGGGCTTTATCGCAGTGCAATATATGCCTCTGTGCGACGCAGCAGAACTTCCCGCCAGACATGCCAGACCTGCGCCGAGCGCACGGTAAAGGCATGGTTGCCGATTGGGCAGACGCGGCCCGAAGAGAAAGGCGGCCGGGCGTTATCGCCTCAGCCGCCACCGGCGCACCAGCGCCGCGATGACCGCGATGGACGTCAGGATCACGGTCGCCCCTATAGCCGCGCTTCAGGATCGCGACGGCATGGACACCTTGCGGCCAACGCCGTCAAGAGGCGGCAAGCCCGCATGGGCGGCGCGCATGGTGGCGATCCGTTCCAGCACGTCGTCCGGGAAGGGCACCACCCGCCGGGAGCCGAGGTCCACGTGCAGCGTGATCTGCTCCGACGTGGCGGAAACCCAGCCGTCGGTGGCATGATGCAGCGACTGGAAGAGGTGCAGCCTCTTCTCGTCGTAGTCGAGCAGCCGCATCGTCACGCGGACCGGCGAGTCAGGGGCCAGTTCGCGGGCATAGCGGATATGGGATTCGCCGGTGAAGAAAGAGGCGCCGCGGGCGCGGGCGTAGGACGGACCCAGCCCGAGCAGGCAGAGCGCCTCATCCAGCGCTCGGTCGAAGATGAGCGTGTAATAGGCCACGTTCAGATGGCCGTTATAGTCGATCCAGTTGCTCTCCACCTTCATGGAGGAGGACACGAACGGGGCAAAGAACACGGGTTCAAAGTCGATTCGGTCGAGCATGGCCGCCTCGCTTCGTCAGGTTTCAGATTTTGCCGCTTGTGAGAGCACTGTGCCGTGCTAGGAGGCATCCGTCATCCTGAAAAAGCGCCGCAGGGCGAATCAAAAAAGTCACTGTCAAGTCGAAACTGCTTCTAAAACGGTTCAATCCAATTTTGCGCCATCCGGGCCCCGCCCGGCCGGCGCAGACAAAGGTTAAGGATTTGTAAATGGTTGCCGCAGCCGCGAAATCCGACAGTGCAATGCCCGATCGCATCGCTCAGGCGGTGCAGCGCCTGCAGGCCGCACTGGATCACAAGGTCGTTACGGGCCGCGCCGTGCGGGAACAGCACGCGAACGTGACGACATACCTGCCCAACGAGCCCGCGGACGCCGTTGTTTTCGCTGAATGCACGGAAGATGTGCAGGCCGTCGTCCGGGTCTGCGACGAGCTGTCCGTCCCGGTGATCGCGTGGGGCGCGGGAACCTCGCTGGAGGGCCATGTGAACGCCCCCTTCGGCGGCATCTGCATCGACCTCTCGCGCATGAACCGCATTCTGGCCGTCAACACCGCCGACCTCGACTGCGTGATCGAACCCGGCGTCACCCGCAAGCGGCTGAACGAGGAACTGCGCGACCAGGGCCTGTTCTTCCCGCTCGATCCCGGTGCCGACGCCTCGCTGGGCGGCATGGTCTCCACCCGCTGCTCGGGCACCAATGCGGTGCGCTACGGCACCATGAAGGACAACGTGCTGTCCCTGAAGGTGGTGACGCCCACCGGCGAGATTCTCACCACCGCCACCCGCGCGCGCAAATCCTCCGCCGGCTACGACCTCACCCGCCTCTATGTGGGCGCCGAGGGCACGCTGGGCATCATCACCGAGATCACGCTCAAGCTCTACGGCATCCCGGAGGCGGTTTCCGCCGCCGTCTGCCCCTTCCCCAGCATCGAGGCCGCCTGCAACACGGTGATCGCCACCATCCAGAGCGGCATCCCGGTGGCGCGCATCGAGCTTCTGGACGAGGAGCAGGTGAAGGCCTCCAACGCCTACGCCAAGCTGGCACTGGCCGAGACCCCCACCCTCTTCCTCGAATTCCACGGCACCGAGGCGAGCGTCCACGAGCAGGCCGATCGCTTCGGCGAACTGGCGGCCGAATTCGGGGGCGGCCCCTCGGTGTTCGCGGTGAAGCCGGAGGAGCGCACCAAGCTCTGGCAGGCGCGGCACGACGCCTACTGGTCGGTCCTGCCCATGCGGCCGGGCGCCAAGGCGGTGGCCACCGACGTGTGCGTGCCCATTTCCAATCTCGCCGAATGCGTGATGGAGACCAAGCGCGACATCGTGGAGATGGGCCTCATCGCCCCCATCGTCGGCCATGTGGGCGACGGCAATTTCCACACCACGCTGATGGTGGACGTGGACGATCCGGACGACCTCGCCAAGGCCAAGCTTTACATGAAGCGTCTGGTGGAACGCGCCCTCGCCATGGGCGGCACCTCCACGGGCGAGCACGGCGTCGGCCAGGGCAAGATGAAATACATGGAGGGGGAGCACGGCGCCGCGGCGCTGGAGGCCATGCGGGCGATCAAGCGGGCGCTCGACCCCAAAAACATCATGAATCCGGGAAAAATCGTCGCGATCTGATCGCAATCCCTGCGCATAGGGTTAAGCGTCCCTTTATGATCGGGGGCCTCATCGGGAGACGCGTGTGCAGGGCATTCTCATCAGCCTCGCCTCGGCGATAGTCCTCGCCATCAGCGCGGCCTTCGCCGCGCCGTTCGTGGTGGACTGGAACCAGTGGCGCGGCACGTTCGAGACCGAGATGGGCCGCACGCTGGGCCTGCCCGTGGTCATCCGCGGCCCCATCGACGCGGAAATCCTGCCCGCGCCCCGCATCGTGCTGCGCGACGTGACCCTCGGCGACGTGGTCTCCACCGGCGGCACAGTGAAGGAACTCACCGCCGAGCTCTCCCTCGGCGCCCTGATGCGTGGCGACATCCAGGCCACCGGCGTCACCCTGCGCAAGCCGCAGATCCGCGTGGTGCTGGACAGCGCCGGCCGCGTCGCCATGCCCACCGGCACCGGCCGGGCTTCCGAACTCTCCATCGCCCGGCTGGAGGTGGAGGATGGCAGCCTCGATCTGCTCGACCGCGCCTCTGACCATCGCGTCAGCATCGACGACCTCGACCTGAAGGGCGAGGCGCGCTCCCTCGCCGGCCCCTTCCGCCTCGATGGCGAAGTCCAGGCTGGCGAGGCGCGGTTCGCCGTGCGCTCCACCCTGGGCAAGATCGGCGATGACGGCGCGGGCAAGCTGCGCATCGTTCTCGACGGGCGCACCCGTCCCTATGCCCTCGATCTCGACGGCAGCCTCAACGTGGCCGGCGCCAAGCCGCGCTTCGACGGCCGCGCCACCCTCTCCCGCCATGGCGACGGGGCGGAGGCCTGGCAGCTCTCCGGCACGCTGAAGGCGAGCCCGGAGGCGGTACTGGCGGAAAGCCTCGATCTGGCGCTGGGCGGCTCGGCCACCCCGGCGCAGCTCACCGGCACCGCGCGCCTCGCCCTCGGCCGCGCCATCGGCCTCGATGCGGTGCTCAATGCCCGCAGCCTCGACATCGACGCCGTGCGCGCCGCCACCGGCACCAAGGACGCCGACGCCGGCAGCGGCAGCCCGGCCGCCTCCCTCGCCCGCTTCCTCGGCGGCGTCGCTGCCCTGCCCGCGCCGGACATCGCCTCGCGCATCGGCCTCTCGGTGGACCAGCTCGTGCTCGGCGGCACCATGGTGCGCGACGTGCGCGCCGACATCTCCGGCTCCGCCGCCGGCTGGCGGGTGGACAGCGCCGAGGCGCAGTTGCCCGGCAAGGCCGCGCTCCGCCTCTCCGGCATGCCGACCCGCGCCAATGGTGGCGGCGGCTTCGACGGCAATGTCTCCTTCTCCGCCGATGACCCGGCTGTCTTCCTGCGCTGGGCCGCGCCCACCGCGCCGCGCGACTATGTGGCGGCGGCCAAGGGCCCGGTGCGCATTTCCGGCCGCGTCACCGCCGGGCCGTCGCGCATCGCGGTGGACATGCTGGACGCCACCTTCGCCGCGAGCCGGATGCGCGGCTCGGCCTCGGCTGCGCTGCCGGACAACGCACCGCCCAAGCTCGATTTGCGCCTGTCGCTGGACGGCTTCGACCTGGACCCGCTGATCGCCGCTGTGCAGACCGCGTCGGCGGCGGTGGGCGGAGGAGCGGACGGGCAGGTGGCGCTTGAGGGGCGCAACCTCACCCTGTCCGGCCTGCCGCTGCGCGGCCTGAATCTGGATGGCTCCGCCACCGGCGGCAACTGGCGCCTCGCCCGCCTCGTGATGGACGATTTCGCCGGCCTGCGCGTCGAGGGTGCCGGGCGGATGGAGAATTTCTCCACCACGGCGCGCGGCGAGTTCAACATCGCCGCCTCCGGCGCCAAGGCCGATGGGCTCGTGCCCGTGGCGCGGCTGCTGGCCGGCGAGGAGACGGCGCAGGTCATCGGTAGCCTCCTGCCCATCGCCTCCCCGGTGAAGCTCAACAGCACCGTCGTCTGGGGCGAGGCCGGCGGGCGCAATGTCACCATCGCCGGCACGCTGGGGCAGATATCGGGCGATGTCTCCTTCGCCCGCACCACCGCCGGCGTGCCGCTGCGCATCGCCCTGAAGGCAGACGCGACCGACGGCGGCCGTGCGCTTTCCGTCCTCGGTGTGGACGGGCTCGGCCAGCGGCTCGGCCCCGCCCATGTGGAACTCTCCGTCGATCCGCTGACGCAGGACGAGGCGCAGGTGCGCGGCCGTATCACGCTCGCCGACCTCACTGCGCAGGCGCAGGGCACCGCTCGCCTTTCCGGCGGCAGCATCGAGCCCAATCTCGCCATGCGCCTCGACGGCGCCGACCTCGGCCGGCTGCTGCCGCAGGCTTCCGCCGCCGTGGAAGGGCCGGTGCCCACCGCCCTCGCCTTCACCCTCTCCCGCCGCGCCGGTGCGTGGCGCCTCGGCGAGCTGACCGGCTCGCTGGCGGCCGCGCCGGTTTCCGGCAGCGTGGAGTTCGAGCCCGGCGCGGTGCCCCGCCTCTCCGGCAAGCTGGCGTTCGATAGCCTTTCGGTGCCCCGCATCCTTGGCATGTTCGCCGCCCGCGCCAGTGCGGAGAGCGGACCGGCCGGCCTGTGGAACACCGCCCGGCTCGCCCCTGCAGCAGCGGGCGGCATCGGCCTCAATCTGGAACTTTCCGCCGGGCGCATCGCCGCGCTCGGCCCCTATGCGCTGGACAAGGGCCGCCTCGTGCTGGTCAGCGACGGCACGGACTTCGACCTGCGCGACCTCTCCGGCAGCCTCGGCGGCGGCCGGGTCGCCGCCTCCCTCCGCCTGAAGCGGCAGAACGACCTTCTCCAGGCCGACGGCCGCCTCGTGCTGGAACAAGTGGACGCGGCCGCCCTTCTGGCCCCCGCCGGCGCCCGCACCCCGCCCAAGGGCCGGGTGAACCTGCTGCTGGACCTCGGCGGCTCGGGCCGCAGCGTCCAGACCATCGTGCAGAGCCTCTCCGGGCAGGGCACCCTTGGCGTGCGCGACCTCGTCATCGAGAATGCCAGCCCCGCCGCCCTCGACGCCGTGCTCGCCGAGGCTGCCCCCCTCTCCCCTCCACCCGACGAACGCCGCACCGCGCAAATGCTCGATCGGGCACTGGCCAAGGGGCCGCTCAAGCTCGCCTTCGTGGAATCAACGCTGGGCGTGGTCAACGGCGTCGCCCGCCTGTCCCCCGCCCGCACCACGGCGGACACCGTGCGCGTCGGCCTCTCCGGCAGCCTCGACCTGACGCGGCTGATCCTTGATGCAGGCGTCGATTTTGAAGGCGCGGAGGCCGCCGGTGGCGTGCCCGGCGGCGCCGTCGCTTGGCGCGGACCGGTGGCGGCACCCGAGCGGCGGGTGAGCGCGGCGGCGGCGACCAGCGTCATCGCCATGCGCGCCATCGAGCACGAAACCCGCCGTCTGGAAGAACGCCAGCGCGGTAGCGCGCCGGCCCCGGTGCCGGCCACGGCCCCGGCTGCACC
>JAEWBL010000530.1 GCA_023391175.1 Pseudomonadota bacterium | reverse complement strand
AGTGGACGCAGTTCTGCGCGTTGATCTGGAAGCGCGGCGCGTCCGCCCCCTCCTCGATCCATTCATAGACGCCGGCGGGGCAATAGCGGTTGGAGGGGCCGGCATAGACGTCGTGCTCCGACGCCTTCTGCAGGGCCATGTCCTTCACCACCAGATGCACCTGCTGGTTCTCCTCGTGATTGGTGTTCGAGAGGAACACCGAGGAGAGCTTGTCGAAGGTCAGCACGCCGTCGGGACGCGGATACTGGATCTTCTTGCAGTCCTTCGCCGGCTTCAGCGAGGCGGCGTCGGTCTTGCCGTGCTTCAGCGTGCCGAACAGCGAGAAGCCGAACGTGTTGGTCCACATGTCCAGCGCGCCCAGCGGGATGCCGAGGAAGGTGCCGAACTTGGACCACAGCGGCTTCATGTTGCGGACCTTCTTCAGGTCCGCGCCGATGGCCGAGGAGCGCCAGGTCGCCTCGTAGCTGGAAAGCTCGTCGTGGCTGCGATCGGCGGCGAGCGCATCGATGAGGTGGTCGGCCGCGAGCATGCCGGAGAGCACCGCATTGTGGCTGCCCTTGATGCGGGGCACGTTCACGAAGCCCGCCGCGCAGCCCACCAGCACGCCGCCGGGGAAGGAGAGCTTGGGCACGCTCTGGTAGCCGCCCTCGGTGATGGCGCGGGCGCCGTAGGAGATGCGCTTGGCGCCCTCGAACGTGTCGCGGAACATGGGGTGGGTCTTGAAGCGCTGGAACTCGTCGAAGGGCGAGAGCCAGGGGTTCTGATAGTTGAGGTGGACCACGAAGCCCACCACCACCTGCTCGTCGTCGATGTGATAGAGGAAGGCGCCGCCGCCGGTCTTGCTGTCGAGCGGCCAGCCGAAAGCGTGCTGCACGAGGCCGGGCTTGTGCTTCTCCGGCTTCACCTTCCAGAGTTCCTTCAGGCCGATGCCGAACTTCGGCACGTCGCGGCCCGCGCCGAGGTCGTACTTGGCGATGATCTGCTTGGTGAGGTGCCCGCGCGCGCCCTCGGCGAACACGGTGTAGCGGCCGCGCAATTCCATGCCGCGGGTGAATTCGGCCTTCTGCGCGCCCGTCTTGTCCACGCCCATGTCGCCGGTGGCGATGCCGATGACGGCGCCCTTGTCGTCATAGAGGATCTCGTCGGCGGCAAAGCCGGGATAGATCTCCACGCCCAGCGCCTCGGCCTTCTGGGCGAGGAAGCGGCAGACATTGCCCAGCGAGCCGACGTAATTGCCGTGGTTGTTCATCAGCGGCGGCATGGCGAAATTGGGCAGCTTCACGCCGCCGGCCGGGCCGAGCAGATAGAAATGATCGTCGGTGACCTGAACCGTGAGGGGCGCGTCCGCCTCCTCGCGCCAGCCGGGGATGAGGGCATCGAGGCCCACCGGATCGACGACGGCGCCGGAGAGGATGTGGGCGCCGACCTCGGAGCCCTTCTCCACCACCACGACGGACACGTCGGACCCGCGCTCGGCCGCCTGCTGCTTCAGGCGGATGGCGGTGGCAAGCCCCGCAGGGCCGGCGCCGACCACCACCACGTCATAATCCATGCCCTCGCGCTCAGGCAGTTCCGCCGCGCTCATCCTTCGGCTCCCGTCTGTCAATCCCGTTGATTGGACTTTTTCCACGACACGTCGGCAAAGACAACCGCACACTCTCGTCTAGGGCAACATCTTTCCCTATGCGGGAATTTAATTCCGCGGGACTGAAAATGGTGAACCCATTCGGCCGGGTGTGAAGGTGCGGCTTGCCGCGGTGTGGCTCTTGCACCCCTTACCGGCGCCGCCGTTCCCGCCTAGGTTCGGGCCGCACCCTCTCAAGGAGGCCGCCCATGAGCATTGCCGAGATGAGCCCCGAAGATGTTCGCGCCTTCGCCAACCGCCTCATGGACGAGGTGTGGCGGCCGTTCGACCACACGGCGCTGGAGCGCTTCTATCATCCCGACGTGGTGGGCCATCACCGCGCGCAGACGCTGGCGCTCGCCGACATCGCCAACCGGCTGCAGTGGGACGAGCAGAATTTCGGCAACCCCGTCTATGACATCCGCGACATCGTGGCCGAGGCGGACCGCTTTGCCATCCGCTTCCTTTATTCCTGCACGATGATCGGGACGGGGGAGACGTTCGCCACCGAGGTGATCTATTTCTACCACCTGCGCGACGGGCGGATTGCCGAATTCTGGCTCTTGTCCGGCATCGATTTCGACTACAAGCAGCGCCCCGCCTGAGCGTTCCTCTGCTAGAAGGAGCGGATGGACGTGACCGCCGACAGGGACTTCGACGACTGGGCCGACATTCTTGCCTTCCACTGGGAGGCGGGCGTGGACGTGGCCATCGGCGAGATGCCGGTGGACCGCTTCGCGGAGAGCGCCGCCGAGGCGAGCCGCCCCCGGCCGCCCGCCGCTCCGGCGCGTGAGGCCGTCGCATCCGCGCCGTCCGCAGGCTTTGCCCCGAACCGCCCTGCGCCCTCCCGCAACCAGCCGGCGCGGCCCACGCCATCCCCGGTGACCGGCACGCCGGCCCTGGTGACCCAGCCGCCCGACGAGGCGGTGATGGGCGCGCGCGAGGCGGCCCGCGGCGCCGCCAGCCTCGACGAACTGAAGGCGATCCTCGACGGCTTCGAGGGCTGCGCCCTGAAGCGCACCGCCAGCCGGCTCGTGTTCGCCGATGGCAATCCGGCCGCCAAGGTCATGTTCGTGGGTGAGGCGCCCGGCCGCGACGAGGACCAGCAGGGTCTGCCCTTCGTCGGCCGCTCCGGCAAGCTGCTGGATCTCATGCTGGCCTCCATCGGCCTCGACCGCACCAGCGCCTACATCGCCAACGTCATTCCCTGGCGCCCGCCGGGCAACCGCACGCCCACGCCGCAGGAGACGGCGGTGTGCCTGCCCTTCATTGCCCGGCAGATCGAGCTGGCGGACCCGGACATCCTCGTCTGCCTCGGCGGGCCGTCGGCGCAGGCGCTGCTTGGCACCTCCGAGGGGATCACCAAGCTGCGCGGCCGCTTCATGGATTACGACACCGGCACGCGCACCATCCGCGCCATCGCCACCTTCCACCCGGCCTATCTGCTGCGCACGCCGCTGGGCAAGCGCTTCGCCTGGCGCGACATGCTGGCGGTGGAAGCGCTGCTGGCCGGGCGCGGGGCGTCCTGAACCGATGGCGGCGGGACGCGGCGAAATCCTTTGTCGCACAGAGTGCGATCCGATGAAGTTGAATCAAATTGATCGGTGAATCGCCCCCTTAACGCCAAGAAAGAAAACGCGTTATCCGTTCTGATCGCGAGGCAATCAGAATGGCGCGTGTTCTGGAGCTTAACCCTTCATCAGGGTTAATCCGGCCTTAAGCCTCCCCGTGGCACACATCCCTCCGAAGCTTTTCTCGGGCGGGACGTCATGATGGGTGTGTTTGGTTGGGCCGGGCGTCTTCTTCTGGCCTCTCTCGCGCTGGCGGCGCTGGCGGGCACGGCGCACGCGGCCGACAAGGCGGATGCGGAGATGGAGGCCATGATGGCCGCCCTCGGCAAGCCGGGCGATTTTTCCCTCGCCGCGCCTACGGTGAGCGAGGATGCCGCCTCCGGCTGGTACTTCCGCGCGGACGTGGGCTATCTCCCCGCCAGCAGCGCCAGCCTGTCCTATCTCGGGCTTCCCACCGGGCTCGATGTGTCAGGGGCCGGCTGGTCGCTGGGCGGCGGCATCGGCTATCGCTTCCTGCCCTTCCTGCGCGGTGAGGTGAGCCTCGACTATCTCTCCCTCGGTTCGGCCAGCCTTTCGCCGTTCGGGCCGAGCGTCGGCGCCAGCGCCACGGTGGGGCTCGCGAGCGTCTATTGGGACATCATCACGCTGGCCGGCTTCACGCCGTATCTCAGCGCCGGCGTGGGCTTCGCCATCAATTCGCTCAGTGCCCCGGCGGCGCTGCAGCCGGCCGGCAACAGCTGGGATTTCGCGTGGTCGGCGGGCGCGGGCGTCTCCTTCGCGGTGTCGAGCAGCTTCAGCCTCGATCTCGGCTACCGCTATCTCGACCTCGGCAGCCCCGCCTATGCCGGCGGCCTGTCCCTGGGCAATTCCACCGCCCAGGAAGTGCGCTTCGGCCTGCGCTACGCGCTGTAGGGGGCGTCCCAAACCACCGTCGTCCTCCGACGTGATCGGAGGACCCATGTCGCCATTCGCTCCGGTCATCGGACGCTGGTGCTGGCGGTAGGGTGGGCCCTCCGGTCAGGCCGGAGGGCGACGGCTGTGCAAGGAACCGCCCTCGTCCCGCGGATCGGCGCTCCGGCTGCGCCGTCGCTTGTCCGGGGAACAAGACTTTCCGCCCCAAACCGCCGTCGTCCTCCGACGTGATCGGAGGACCCATGTCGCCATTTGCCCCGGTCATCGGACGTTGGTGCTGGCGGCAGGGTGGGCCCTCCGGTCAGGCCGGAGGGCGACGGTTGTGCAAGGAACCGCCCTTGTCCCGCGGATCGGCGCTCCGGCTGCGCCGTCGCTTG
>JAEWBL010000506.1 GCA_023391175.1 Pseudomonadota bacterium | reverse complement strand
CAGCAGAACGGTGGCGGTGGCGAGCTTCGGGAAGGTATCGGTGGTCATGATGGCCCGCGCGGCATCAAGCCACGGCCAGTCGACCAATTGGCCCGCCGCGCTGGTCAGGGCCGCCTCGAACTTGGTGGCGTCCAGAGGCTCGCCGATGACGCCGGTGGAAGCCAGAAACACCTCGGTGGGCTTGCAGCCGAATGCCTTCGCGGCAAGGTCGGCGGTGAGGCTCGTTGCCTCCCGCCCCTTCATGCCCGTGAAGGCGTTGGCATTGCCGGAATTCACCACCAGCGCCCGCGCCTTGCCCTTCTTCAGCAGCTCACGGCACCATTCCACCGGAGCGGAGGGGCAGAGCGAGCGGGTGGTGACGCCCGCCACCGTGGTGCCGGGCTCGAACGCCATGGCCAGCACGTCGGTGCGGCCCTTGTAGCGAATGCCCGCCGCCACCGTGGTGAAGGTGACGCCCGGCACGGGCTTGAGCTCGGGCACGAACGTCGGCGCGAGGGGAGACACGGTGGTCGACATGGGCAATCCCCGTTGATGGCGCGCCACCTGTGCCGCAGCTTCAGGCGATAGGCAAGGGCGCCGGCAGCCACATCTGGACGGGTGCCGGCAAACTAGCCGGCCCCGCCATCGCCCTCAGACCTGCGCGCCGAGCGCCGCAAGCGCCGCCTTGGCCACCTCCACGTCCTCGCTTCCCTTGCCGGAGCCCACACCGATGCCACCGACGCACACACCATCGAGCATGATCGGGAAGCCCCCTTCCAGATTGGTGAGCCGGCCGCCGGAGGCGATGGCGAGCTTCAGCTCCAGCGCCGGATCAAGTCGGCTCGTGGGCTGGCGGTGGGAGGCGGCGCTGATGGCCTTGGAGAGAGAGGTCTCCCGCGACAGCAGCTTCGCCCCGTCCATACGCACGAAGGCGAGGAGATTGCCCCCCTCATCCACGATGGTGATGTTCTGCGGCACTCCCATCTCCTCCGCCCGCGTCACGGCAGCGGCAAGCGCGATCAGGGCTCCGGCATGGGTGAGCTTGGCGGCGGGACGGGTCAGCGGCTTCTGCTCGGTCATCATGGCTCCTTTCAACGGGTGATCCAGTCGGCGGCGGGACGGCTCAGCAGTTCGGCGAGGCGGGCCAGCATGGCGTCGCACTGGGCCAGCTCATCCCGCCCCACCCATTCGTCTGCCTTGTGGGCCCGGGCGATGTCGCCGGGGCCGCAGACGAGGGTGGGAATACCCGCTTCGGAATAAAGCCCCGCCTCGGTGCCAAAGGCGATGGTGCCGGGAGGACCATTGTCACCGCACAGACGCGCCACCGCGGCGGCCTCAGGAGCGCTCGCCGCCGTTGCGAGCGCGGGGTAGGAGGAAAGCTCCTCCACCACCAGACCCGCCTCTTCCGCCTCGGCCTTGAGGGCGGCGCGCGCCTCCGCCACCAGCGCCTCCATGCGACGCAGGATGGTGGGGGTGTCGGCGCCGGGAATGCTGCGCAGCTCGAACTCGATCACTGCCTTGTCCGGCACCACGTTCAGCGCCCCGCCGCCATGAAGCGAGCCGATGTGCAGCGTCGCATAAGGCGGGTCGAAGGCCTCGTCCCGCGCCCCGTTGCGCAATTCGTCAGCAAGGTCCGCGAGGCGGGCGGCGAGACGGGCGAGCGCCGTCACCGCATTGGCCGCGCGGTGCGGCAAGGCGGAATGCCCCGTGCGGCCGGTTGCGGTGACGCGCCAACCGGTCTTGCCCTTGTGGGCGCGCTTCACCTTCATGCCCGTCGGCTCGCCGACGATGCATAGGAGCGGCGGCACCGGCAGGGCGGCCAGCAGCGCCACGAGATCGCCCGCGCCCTTGCAGCCGATCTCCTCGTCATAGGAGAGCGCGACATGCACCGGCGTCTCCAGCGCAGCTGCGGCGAAGGCGGGCAGCGCGGCGAGGACGCAGGCGACGAAGCCCTTCATGTCCGAGGTGCCGCGCCCGTAAAGGCGATCCCCCCGTCGGGTCAGTGCGAAGGGTTCGCTGGTCCAGGGCTGGCCTTCGACGGCCACCACGTCCGTATGGGCGGAGAGCACCACGCCGGGCCGGTCCTCGGGTCCGATGGAGAGGAGCAGCGCCGTGCGGTCCCCGGCTGCGTTGGGCAGATGGCGCACGCGGGCGAACGGCGCGGCAATCTCGGCGATGCGCGCGACGATCTCGTCATTTTCCGTATCGGTCACCGAAGGAACGGAAATGATTTTCTCAAGTATTTCTTCCGTAGATACTTGCATCTCTAGGCCATGATCTCTAAAAATTCATCGAAAAGGAGACGGGAATGACGTATTCCATCGCCGCCCACTGCCCCGAAACGGGCGCCTTCGGCATCGCCATCACCTCGTCCAGCATCTGCGTTGCCAGCCGCTGCGCGTGGGTCAGCCCGCTCGGGCTCGTGACGACGCAGAACGTCACCGACCCCGCCCTCGGCCCGGCCGGCCTTGCTCTGCTGCGGCAGGGGCTCGGCGCCGGGGGCGTGCTGTCCACGCTGCTCGCCGGCACGCCGGAGCCCGCCTTCCGGCAGGCCAGCGTCATCGACCGCTACGGTCAGGTGGCGTGGCATTCGGGGGCCGAGGCCCTGCCCATCGCCGCGGCGGCGCAAGGCCCCGGCTGCATCGCGCTCGGAAACCTCTTGGTGAATGACGGCGTTCCCGCCGCCATGCGCGATGCCTTCCTCGCGGCCGAGGGCCTGCCCTTGGCCGAGCGCCTCATGCGCGGGCTGGAGATTGGGCTTGCCGCCGGCGGCGAGACGGGGGACGAGCACGCGGCCGGCCTGCACGTGGCGCGCACCTATGACTGGCCCGTGGTGGACCTGCGCGTGGACTGGCACGAGGAGCCCATCGGTGCGCTGCGCAGCCTTTGGGATCGCTACGCGCTGGAGCAGCCGGCCTTCGAGAGCCGCGCGCGCAACCCCTCCTCCGCCCCAGCCTTCTGAGGGCGAGCCC
>JAEWBL010000473.1 GCA_023391175.1 Pseudomonadota bacterium | reverse complement strand
GGATCGAAGCGGCCAGACTGCGCATGGCGCGCGTAGGTCATGGCCGCGACGGCGATCTTCAACTCGGTGCGGGCGAGATCGGCGGCCGTGGCACCCTTCTTCGGCAGGGGCACCTGATAGTCGGCAGGGTCCAGCCCATCCTCGCCGGCCGCATCGAGGCGGGCGATCACGGCCTTGCCGCGCGCATCGAGGCCCGTGTCGGTGACGAACACCGGCATGGTCTGGCGGGCGCCATAGAAGGTGGCGAGCGCCTCCTGCTCCTTTTTGGAAGCGGTGACGGTCTCGGGCGTGGCGAGGAGCGTGGCGATGGCCTCGCTCACCGGCGCGAGCGGGTTTGCGGCGACCGCAGGCTGCGGCGCGGGCGCGGGCGTCGCGGCCTGGGCGGGAGCAGGCTGGGCAAAGGTTCCGGGAGCCGGGTTGGACTGGGCCGCCGCGGGCGTTTGAACCGAGGCGGGGGCCGGGCTGTCGCCAGCCGAATCGACGCCGCCGCGAACGGGGCTCGCAACGGAGGCGGGAGCGGCGGCACGGGGCAGATATGCCGGTGCAGCCGGCGATGCGGCTGCCGGGGACATGGATGGGCTGAGGGGAGCGGCTGCGTTGCCTGCGCCGTCGATGCCGCCGGTCGCGCGGGCGCCGGCGGGCGCGGCGGCGCTCGTGCCGATATCCCCCGTGCCCATGCCGGCATTGGCGGTGACGGGAATGTCGCCCGGTGCGGCTGCGGCCGGGGCGACGCCGAGGGAGAGACCCACCAGGCCAGCGCTCATCAGCCGGCACAACGTGCCCGCGACGCTAACCTCACGCTGCGCGATACCCATCGTGCTCTCCTCGCCTCCACCCGCTGTGTTGGTGCCGTGCCGGGAGGCTTCGATCAACTCACAAGCTTGGGCGAATGCCGGGTTTATGGTGGCTTGTCACTCGGCAGCAACAAATTGTGCCGCTGACGGTTCCATCGGATGGTTTTCATCTACCTCTGTCTCGCCCAGCTCGGCGAGCTTGCGGTAGAGGGTCGAGCGGCCGATGCCGAGCCGGCGGGCCACCTCCGCCATCCGCCCACCATAGAGGTGGCAAGCAAAACGGATGGCTTCCGCCTCGATCTGGTCGAGCCTGCGGGCGTGGCCGGAGGCGTCAAGCCGGGCGAACGCAGAGCCGATCATCTCCTCGCCCGCGTACTCCTGGCGCGCCTGCACCGCTGCCGAAGGGAAGGCGATCACATTGTCCTGAGCTGCGGGTGACGGAGCCCGCAGCGGGGCCGGTCGGCCGCCCGCTGCGGCCCGCGCGAGCGCCACCGCATTGCCGAGTGCCACCTCCAGGCGCAGCGCGCCGGCCGGCTTCACCACGAAATCGCGGGCTCCGGCCCGGATGGCGCCGTTGGCCGCGTCGAGTCCCGCGGGCGTCACCTGAACCACGACAGGGGTCGCGTCACCGCCTGCCGCGAGGGCTGCCAGGACGCCCATGCCGTCGAGCCCCGGCAGCACGAGGTCCAGCAGCACCGCGTCGAATCGCTCCGTCGACAGGAGGGCGAGGGCGTCGTCGCCGTCATGGGCGACGGTGCAACGGTAGCCCATTCGGGTCAGCGCCTGTTCGAGGCGGCGCGCCTCATCGGAATCGTCTTCGACGATCAGAAGGGAGGAAGACATGGAGAGGCGGGCGACTCAGGCTGGCAGGGATTCGTCAGCGAGATTGGGCGGCGATGGTTAAGAACCCCTGACCCAAATCCTCCTGGGCCGCGGAAGTCCGAGAGCCCCTCCACCGACCCGGCTTGCGGCGCACGGCCATTGCGGCGATTTTGTCCGCCACGATCGAGTGCAAGAGCGGGTGCGGCCGAAACGGACCGCGCCGCCCGTTTCCGGAGGTTCCATGCCGCACACTCTTCCGCACGCCATTGCCCGCGTTTCGGCGATGCCCGTTCGTTCGCACGATTTCGAAAGCGCCTTTGCCGCCGCCCGCCACGCCGCCCAGACCGCCGTCGCCTCCGCCGCAGCCACCGAGGCGCTGCCGGAGTGGAACCTGACCGACCTCTATGCCGCCATGGACGCGCCGGAGCTCGCTGCGGACATCGCCAAGGCCGATGCCGAATGCCGCGCGTTCGAGGACGCCTACAAGGGCAAGCTCGCCGACATCCTCGCCGCACCCGGCGCCGGCGCGGCTCTGGCCGAGGCGGTGAAGCGCTATGAGGCGGTGGACGACCTCCTCGGCCGCATCGCCTCCTATGGCAGCCTCATCTATGCCGGGGATACCTCAGACCCTGCCCGCGCCAAGTTCTACGGCGACATCCAGGAGAAGCTGACCGATTCGTCCACCCATCTCCTGTTCTTCACGCTGGAACTGAACCGTCTGGACGACGCGGCGCTGGAAGCCGCCATGGCCGATGCGGCGCTCGCCTATTACCGGCCGTGGGTCGAGGACCTTCGGAAGGACAAGCCCTATCAGCTCGACGACAAGATCGAGCAGCTGTTCCACGAGAAGTCGAGCCCCTCGCGCAGCGCCTGGAGCCGGCTGTTCGATGAGACGATCTCGTCCCTGCGGTTCAACGTGGACGGGCAGGAGCTTGCCATCGAGCCCACGCTGAACCTCATGCAGGACCCCAAGGAGGAGGTGCGTCGCACTGCCGGTCTCGCCTTGGCCGATACCTTCTCCAAGAATTTGCGCCTGTTCACCCTCATCACCAACACGCTGGCGAAGGACAAGGAGATTTCCGACCGCTGGCGCGGCTTCCCCGATGTCGCCTCTTCCCGCCACCTCGCCAACCGGGTGGAGAAGGAGGTCGTGGACGCCATGGTGTCGTCCATCCGCGAGGCCTATCCGCGCCTCTCGCACCGCTATTACGCGCTGAAGGCCCACTGGTTCGGCAAGGACAAGCTGGAGTTCTGGGACCGCAACGCGCCGCTGCCCAAGGTGGAAAGCCGCGACATCGGCTGGGGCGAGGCGAAGGACACGGTGCTGACCGCCTACGGCAACTTCTCGCCGAAGATGGCCGACATCGCCCGCACCTTCTTCGACAAGTCCTGGATCGACGCGCCGGTGCGTCCCGGCAAGTCGCCGGGCGCCTTCGCCCATCCGACCGTGCCGTCCGCCCACCCCTATGTGCTGCTCAACTACCAGGGCAAGCCGCGGGACGTGATGACGCTGGCCCATGAGCTGGGCCACGGCGTCCACCAGGTGCTCGCCGCGCGCCAGGGCGCACTGATGGCGCCGACCCCGCCGACGCTGGCTGAGACGGCCTCGGTGTTCGGCGAGATGCTGACCTTCAGCAAGCTCTTGGATTCGGCTGAAAATCCGAAGGCCCGCAAGATCATGCTCGCCCAGAAGGTGGAGGACATGATCAACACCGTTGTCCGCCAGACCGCCTTCTACACCTTCGAGCGCCACGTCCATTCCGAGCGTCGCCAGGGCGAGCTGACCTCGGACAAGATCGGCGAGATCTGGATGCAGGTGCAGAGCGAGAGCCTCGGCCCGGCGATCCACCTCGGTGCGGGCTACGAGACCTTCTGGACCTACATTCCGCACTTCATCCACTCGCCCTTCTATGTCTACGCCTATGCCTTCGGCGACTGCCTCGTGAACTCGCTGTATGCGGTGTACGAGAAGGCCTCAGACGGCTTCGCGGAGCGGTATCTGGAGATGCTGGCGGCGGGTGGGACCAAGCACCATGCGGAGCTGCTGGCCCCGTTCGGCCTCGACGCCCGCGATCCCGCCTTCTGGCAGACCGGCCTCAACCTCATCGACCGCATGATCTCCGAGCTGGAGAGCATGGAGGGCTGAGCCGGCACGGGCTCAAGGAACCGCTTGCGGACGCCTGGGGCTTTACCGATCCTCAACCCTGTTCGTTGAGGTTCGGTTCATGATGCCGCGGTCGGTCCTGATCCTCCTGACGCTGGCCGCGACCCTTATGGCCGTGGCACCGTGGCTGCGTGTACCGCCGGCCGTCGCCCAGCCGGGCACCCCCGCGCCGGCGGTGCCCTTGCCGCCACCGGTTCCCAACCGCTCCGGCATCGATACCGACGCGCTGAAGGCCGACGTGAAGGGCTCCGAGGAGGCGCAGCGCAAGCTCCGCGCCGATCTCGAAGCGGCGAAGGGCGATCGCGGCCGCCTCAACCAGATGCTGCTCGACACCGCCGCTCGCACCCGTGCGGTGGAGCAGCAGCTTATCGATGTGGAAGGCCGCATCGCCCAACTCGACCGGTCCGCCGCCGATCTCAGCACCTCCCTCGGCAAGCGCCGGGGCATCCTCGCCCAGGTCCTGGCCGCGTTGATGCGCATGGGCCGCGAGCCGCCACCCGCCATCCTGCTGCGCCCGGACGATGCGCTCGATGCCGTACGTTCCGCCATCCTGCTCGGCGCCCTGCTGCCGGAACTCAGGGTGGAGGCGGAGACGCTCGCCTCCGACCTGTCCGAGCTGTCGCGGGTGCGCACCGAACTCGCGTCCGCCCGCGACAGCCTCACCGGCCTGCGGGCCGACCTCGACGAGGACAGCCGTCGGCTCGCCGTGCTGGTGGGCGAGCGCCAGAAGCGGCAGGCCGAGGAGCATCCGGTCGCCTCCGCCGACAAGGCGCAGGCGGAAAGCGGCGCCAAGGCGACCCCTGATGTGCACGATCTCGTGACGAGGCTGGAGAACGAGGTGGGGCCTTCCGCTAGGGCAGCGGACGCCGCGCAGGCGGTCACGCGTCCCCAGGAGCCCGGCCGGCCCGACCTGACGGCCCTCAAGGATCCGGCGCGCATCACGCCGGCCATCGCATTCCCACAGGCCAAAGGGCTGCTGCCGCTTCCTGTGGCTGGTGTGACGCTGCGGAATTTCGGCGCGGCGGACGGGGTGGGAGGGACCGAGAAAGGCATCACCATCGCCACCCGCACGGGTGCTCCGGTAAGCGCGCCCGCGGACGGCTGGGTGGTCTATGCC
>JAEWBL010000463.1 GCA_023391175.1 Pseudomonadota bacterium | reverse complement strand
GGAGATGGAGGCGCGCAGCAGGTCGAAGAGACCCGCCATCACCTGCCGCATCACTACGTTTTGGGAGGCTTCGGCCACCGCCATGTGGAAGGCGGAATCGGCATTGGCCTGCGTCTGCGCATCTGTGGCGGCGGCGGAGAGGACATGCGCCAGCGCCGCCTGAAGGTTCGTCTTGTCCTGCGGGCCGGCGCGCAGGGCCGCGTGATACGCCATGTCCGCATCCAGCGATTTGCGGATTTCCATCACGTCGTGCCAGTAGCCCGGCTCCCCCGCCGCCACTTCGGCCAGCGGGCCGAGCGCCACGGAGAGCGGGGTTTCGGAGAGCGGGGCGTCCGCCGGCGCGGCCACATAGGTGCCCCCGCCCCTGCGGCTCACCAGCCGGCCCCGGCTCGCGAGATGCCGGATGGCCTCGCGCAGGGTCGGCCGCGACACGTTCAGCTCCGCCGCCAGCGCCCGCTCGGCCGGCAGGCGCGCGCCGGGCTGAAGGCCGCGTTCGGCGATCAGAGCTTCGATGGTGTCGGTCAGGTCGGCCAAGAGCGCCCCTCGCGGCTGCGGCGGCACAGGGATATTGGTCAGTCCAATATCGGCATCTGGCGCGCGAAATCTCTATGGCTTGAGATTGGTCAGGCCGCAAGCGGAAAATTGGCCTGACCAATATTCCCGGACTGCCGACCTCAATCCGCCCATTCCGGATCGGTGGTGAAGGCGATGGTCAGCCAGCGGTCCGGCGTGTCGTTGCCGATGGCGGCGCCGATCTCGTCGCGGATCACGTCCCAGTCTTCCAGCCGCATGGGCGGCCAGCCATGGGGCACGATGAAATAAAGCTCGATCTGCCGCCCCCGCCCCACCCGCGCGACATAGGAGCGGAAGGCGAGGAAGCCATAGCGCGCCACGATGCCGGCGGCCACCTGATCCACGTGCTCCTTCAGCGCCGGCGGGGTCACGAGCAGGATGTCCGCCAGCGCCTGCTTCACGGTCGCGAACGGCAGGGGGATGATGACGAGGCAGACGAGGGCCAGCGCCACCGGATCGATATAGGGCGAGATCCACGCCCGCGGCGTGCCCTGCACCGCAAGGCCAATGAGGAAGGCGACGAGCAGCGCCGCGGTGAGCCCCGCCGACATCAGCCACGCCTTGGCATCGAGGGCGAGAAAGTCGGATTTGATGGCCCGGTTCGCCCGCCGCACGAACAGCGCCATTGCCAGCGCCACTGCCACGGTGATGACCGCGTAGAGGATCGCCTGGTCGAAATCGAGCGCGCGGCCGCCGGACATCAGGCTGCCCACGGCATTGATGAGCGCATAGACCGACGCGCTCATGAGCAGGATGCCGTTGAGCCCGAGCACCATGGGCTCCAGATGCCAGAACCCCATGGTGAAATGCGCGATGAACCCCTTCGCCGGCGCCCCCGGCGCGGTGGAGGTCGCGATCAGCCGCGCCACCACCAGGGCCAGCACCGTCATGCTGGCATCGGTGAGCGCGTAGACGCCATCGAACACGATGGCATAGGAGCCCGACATCAGCCCGAACACGATGCCCAGCAGCGCCAGCAGCAGGGTGACACCGATGGATATGCGCAGCACGCCCTGCTCGGTCATCGCCCCTCCCCGCTCAAGCGCCCCGTCCCTTGACGTGTCATCTGGTGACCTGAGCCCCTTTTCTCCTCCGGTTAGGAAAAGAGACCGAGGGTTGATTTTTGGCCTCAGGCGGCCTGGGTTTCCAGAGGATTGTTGCCGCGAACTCGGCGGGGGATGGATTGCCGAGAGCCGAATGAGGGCGGTTCAGGTTGAAGTCCTCCTTCCATCAGGCGATTGCGGAACGGGCCTGGCCCAGGCTCGAGAATTGGGTCTCGTTCAGGCATTCGTCCCGGAGGCGACCGTTGAAGCTCTCGACGAAGCCGTTCTGCATCGGCTTGCCGGGAGCGATGTCGTGCCATTCGACGCCGCTCGGCTGGGACCATGGGCCGAGAGCGAGTGTCGGCCACCAGCGCCAGGCACTCCCGGCTGAAGTCGTCGACGCCGACCGTGCGTGAAGGCATCCGACACGAAATCAAGGCTCCAGCGGACATTGACCCGATCCGGCACCAGGATGGGACGCCGGGTGCCAAGCGTGCGCTTGTGGCCCGGCGGAAACCCGCGTCTAGCCCCGCGCCGCAGTTCCGGCCGCCTCATGGCCGAGCAATGGGGACAGCGCCATGCGCAGGGTGACCCGCAGGCCGCCGAGGTCCGGGCTGCCATCAAGGACGATCGAAATGTGCAGCAGGTCCGCGATCACCTTCACGATCGAAAGGCCAAGGCCGCTGCCCGGCACGTCTGCCTGGTTCCGCGCACGGTAGAAGCGCTGGAACACGCGCTCGCGCTCGGCTTCGGGAATGCCGGGGCCGCTGTCCTCGACGGTGACCACGGCAGCATCGCCGCTGCGGTCGGCGCACAGCACCACCTGGCCGCCGGCGCCGGAATATTTCACCGCATTGTCGAGAAGATTGCCCAGCAGCTCGGACAGCAGCACCGTGTCGGACACGAGCGGCAGCGGGCGGTGTTTGATCAGGCAGGAGACCTGGGTGTCTGCCGGAATGCCGGCGATGCGTTCGGCGATGACGTGCTCGATCACCTCGCCCAGATCGCAAGACGTACCGCCTGCGGCTGAAACCGCGCTTTCGTCGGCGCGGGCCAGGGTGAGAAGCTGGGTGATGAGCCGCTCCAGCCGTTCGGCGCCCTGGTCCAGCTCGGCCAGCGCGCTGCCCCGCAGCTCGGGATCCGCACTTTCCCGCCGCAGCAGGTCCACATGCATCCTGACGATGGCGAGCGGCGTGCGCATCTGATGGGAGGCGTCGGCGGTGAAGCGCCGTAGCAGCTCCGTCGCCGAGCGCAGGCGCTCGAACATGGCGTTGATGGCGGTGGCGGGGGCCATCGCCTCCTGCGGCACCTCGGACAGATCGAGCGGCCGCAGGTCGCGCCAGTCGCTGACGGCGCGGGTGTCGATCTGCCGGCTGAGGTCGGCGAGCGGCATCAGCCCGCGCTCGACGGACACCCACGCCAGAACCCCGATGGCGAGGATGAGGACGGCTTCCGCAAGACCCAGGTTCCGCAGCATTTCGTTGCGCAGCTGGTTGCGGGCGAGCCGGGTCTCGGCGACGGCGACGATGACCGGGTGCTCGACGCCATAGACGCGACGTGCCACCGCTGCGAGCCGCACGGCATTGCCGCGATAGGTGTCGTTCCAGTGGACCGGCTGGCCGGGTAGGGCGGCCGCCATCCCGCCGAGCGGCAGGTCGGGATAGCCCGTCACCGGCCCGGCGTCCGAGGCGACGAGGTAATAGACATTGTCCTGCGTCTTGGTTTCGAGCATGCCCAGAGCCACCTGCGGCATGTCCACCACCACCTCGCCGCTCTCCACCGCCAGACGCTCGGCGATGGCCATCAGGGAGCCGTCGAGGAGGCGGTCGTGGGAGCTCTCCACCACCGACGTGATGGTGAGATAGCCGCCGGCGCCGATGGCCACCGCCAGCAGCAGCACCGGCGCGAGCAGATTGAGAAGGACCGCGCGCTTCAGCGAGCGGCGGGTGGGGCGCATCAGTCCTTCTCCAGCATGTAGCCGAGCCCGCGGACGGTGCGGATGCGCAACCCGCCCGCCCCGAGCTTCTTGCGCAGGCGGGCGATGTACAGTTCAAGGGCATTCGGCCCCACCGCGTCGTCCAGCCCGAACACCTCCGAGATAAGGCGGGCCTTGGGCACGAGCTTGCCCGCCTGGACCAGAAGGAGATGCAGGACCGCGAGCTCCCGCCGGCGGAGATCGAGCGGGCTCCCCTCCAGCCGCGCGATGTGCTGCACGGTATCGAACTGCAGCGGCCCGAACTCGATCAGGGCGTCGCTGACGCCGAAGCCCCGGCGCACCAGCGCCCGCACCCGCGCCTCGAACTCGGCGAGGGCGAACGGCTTGTTTACGTAATCGTCAGCGCCGAGGTCGAGGGCCTTCACCTTCTCGCTCACATGGTCGCGTGCGGTGAGGATCATCACGGGCGTCTTGAGGCCGGCGCGGCGGATCGCCCTGAGCACGTCATATCCGCTGCCGTTGGGCAGGCCGAGATCGAGCACCACCAGATTGTACGCCTCGCGGGTCGCGAGCCCCACGGCATCGGCTGCATCGGCCTCGTGGTCGACCGCATAGCCGAGGGATGCAAGGGAGCGCTTCAGTCCGCTCGCCAGCGCCCGGTCGTCTTCCACGATGAGGATACGCATCAAGCCGTCTCCCGGCCGGGCTGCAACCGGCCGCAAGGCGTGACCGCCCCAGGTTCAAAGCGGGAAGGATGCCCCATACGTGACCACACCCGTCGCATCGCATAATGTAGACCGGCTAACGGAAGCAAGTTCAAGAGAGTGCGGACGTGCGTGCGGCAGGCGGCTGGATGGCCCCGATGGGCAGCGACTGGGGGCGGATCGACACGCCGTCCATGGTGCGACGCTTTCGGGCGGTTGCAGGGCGCCTGAGCGGAATCCTCCTTGCCGTAGTCCTCGTTGCGGGGGGCCTCGCGGTCGGGGGGCGCCCGGCTGAAGCGCAGTCCCGCTCTGACGAGATCTCGGTCGGCACCGGCACCGCGGGTTCGCTCACCGTCGTGTCTTCCATCGATCTCGTGGAAATGGGCGAACTTCTGGAGCACTGGCGGGCGCGCTATCCCGACATCAAACTGACCTACCGGCACAAGAATTCGCTGTACGTCTATTCCGACGTGGTGGAGTGCAACGACGCCCGCCCATGTCCCGATATCGCCTGGAGTTCCGCCATGGATCTCCAGATCAAGCTGGTCAATGACGGCTATGCCGCGCGCCACGAATCCCCCGCCACGGCGATGCTTCCGCCGTGGGCGGTGTGGCGTAACGAGGCCTTCGGCGTCACGGCGGAGCCCATCGTCCTCGTCTACAACAAGATGCGCGTGCCGCCGGAAGACGTGCCGCGCACCCATGCCGATTTCGTCCGCCTCCTGCGCGAGAAGGGCACGGCCTATCGGGGCAAGGTGGCGGCTTACGACCCGGAGCGCAGCGGCACCGGTTTCCTGTTCTGGAACAGTGATGTGCGCATCACCGCAGACACCTGGCAACTGGTGCGGGCCCTGGGGCGGACCGGGCCGAAATTCTATTCGTTTGCACACACCATGCTCGACCGCGTGTCGGACGGCGACCAGCTGTTCGCCTACAACACCATCTCCTCCTATGCCCGGGCCCGGGCGCGGGAGGAGCCGGCCCTCGGCGTCGTGGCCTTCGAGGACTACACGCTGGTGATGACGCGCATCGCGCTCATTCCCAAACAGGCGCCGCACCCCGAGCAGGCGCATCTCTTCCTGGATTTCCTTCTGTCCCGCGAAGGGCAGGAGGATCTCGCGCGTCGGGACTTCGGCACCGTCCGGCTCGACATGCCGCCGCCGGCGGAAGCCGGAGCCGATCCCGCACGGCTGCGCCCGATCCATGTGGGCCCCGAGCTTCTGGCCTACCAGGACCAGTCGCGTCGCCGCATCTTCTTCCGCGACTGGCGGAAGGCGCTCGAAGGCGAATGATCGCGGCGGCGATCGCCCATGCGCATCCGACGATCGTTGCAGCGCACGTGACAGGTTCTTGACAGGTTCCCGCCCCTAGGCTCCCCGCCGATGCCGTCATGCGATGGGCTGCGCCGGATTCCCGCCAAGGGACCGGCGGGCTGCAGACGGCCGGACGAAGCAACAAGAAGCAGCGCAGAGACGCCGCGAGCGGCTGCGCCGGCATGGGGGACAACGCATGGTCGGGCCATCGGCAGCCGCCGTTCCATCCACCGCGACCGCAGAGGTGCCTGCGATCAAGTCGAGAACCGCAGCCATCCTGCGCTCGACGAGCGGCAACTTCCTCGAGCAGTTCGATTTCTTCCTCTTCGGCTTCTACGCGACGTCGATCTCCAAGGCGTTCTTCCCGACCGGAAATGAAGTCACCGAGCTGCTGCTCACCTTCACCACCTTCTGGCTCGGCGCGCTGATGCGGCCCGTCGGCGCCATCGTGCTTGGCGCCTATCTCGATCACATCGGCCGCCGCAAGGGCCTGATCGTGACCCTCGGCATCATGGCCGCCGGAACGGTGCTGATCGCCGTGTGTCCCACCTACGCGCAGATCGGCATCGCCGCGCCGCTCATCGTGCTGTTCGGCCGCCTGTTGCAGGGCTTCTCGGCGGGCGTGGAGCTGGGCGGCGTCTCGATCTACCTGTTCGAGATCGCGACGCCGGGCAACAAGGGTTTCTACACCTCGTTCCAGTCGGCCAGCCAGCAGGTCGCCATCTTCTTCGCGGCCATCATCGGCTTCTCGCTGAGCCAGCTGATGCCGGCCGAAACCATCTCCGCCTGGGGCTGGCGCATTCCCTTCTTCATCGGCTGCGCGATCATCCCCTTCATCTTCCTCATCCGCCGCACGCTCGAGGAAACCCCGGAGTTCCTCAAGCAGAAGAAGCACCCGACCCAGCGCGAAGTCTTCGCCGCGATGCTCGCCAACTGGCGGATCGTGCTGCTCGGCATGATGCTGACGGCCATGACCACGGTGACCTTCTACTTCATCACCGTCTACACCCCCACCTTCGGCAAGAACGTGCTGAAGCTGTCGATCACCGACAGCCTTCTCGTCACGCTGCTGGTGGCCACCACCAACTTCATCTGGCTGCCCATCGGCGGCGCCATCTCGGATCGGGTGGGTCGCCGCCCGGTGCTGCTGACCATCGCCATCCTGGCACTGGCGACGGCCTATCCCGCCCTGGCGTGGCTGGTGGTGGAGCCGACCTTCAACAAGATGCTGATGGTGGAGCTGTGGTTCTCCCTGTGCTTCGGCGTCTATAACGGCGCCATGGTGGCGGCCTTGTCTGAAGAGGTGCCGGCCCATGTGCGCACCACCTGCTTCTCGCTCGCCTTCGCCCTCGCCGCGGCCCTGTTCGGCACGTTCACGCCCCTGGTCTCCACCTGGCTGATCGACATGACGGGCAACCGTGCAGCCCCGGGCTTCTGGCTCATGGCGGCGGCGGCCTCGGGCCTCATCGCGACCATCCTCATCTATCGCGGTCGGGGCGCGACCCCGCAGCGGAGCTGAGACGATGGACGCGACGCTCGCAAGCGTGGACGTCCTCGTCATCGGTGGCGGCAACGCCGGGCTTTGCGCCGCCATCTCGGCGCGACGCTCCGGCGCGTCCGTCCTGGTGGTGGAGGCGGCGCCGAAATTCTACCGCGGCGGCAACACGCGCCACACCCGCAACATGCGCTGCGCCCACGACAGCGCAACGGCCATCCTCTCGGGTCCCTATACCGAGGATGAGTTCTACGACGACCTGTTGCGGGTCACGCAGGGCCAGACCGACGAGGATCTGGCCCGGCTGATGATCCGGGAATCCAAGGACATGCTGGGCTGGATCGTCGAGCAGGGCGTCCGCTGGCAGCCCTCGCTCGGCGGCACGCTCAGCCTTGGCCGCACCAACTCGTTCTTTCTGGGCGGCGGCCGGGCGATGCTCAACGCCCTCTATCTCACGGCCGAGCGCCTCGGCGTCGAGGTGCTCTACGACTGCGAGGTGATCGACCTCGAGATGGATGGCGGGCGCTGCCACAGCGTCCGCATCCGTCGCCCGGATGGCATCGCCCGCATCGAGGCAAAGGCCTATGTCGCGGCCGCCGGCGGCTTCGAGGCCAACATCGACTGGCTGAAGGAGGCCTGGGGACCGCCCGCAGAAAACTTCCTCATCCGCGGCACGCCCTACAATCGCGGGTCCCTGCTGAGAATGCTGATCGACCGAGGCGTGGAGAAGACCGGCGACCCGATGCAGTGTCACGCCGTGGCCATCGATGCGCGGGCGCCCAAGTTCGACGGCGGCATCATCACGCGGCTCGACTGCGTGGTCTTCGGCATCGTCGTGAACAACCGGGCCGAGCGGTTCTACGACGAGGGGGAGGACATCTGGCCCAAGCGCTATGCCATCTGGGGGCGGCTCGTGGCCCAGCAGCCCGACCAGATCGCCTACATCATCTTCGACGCCTCTTCGCTCGAGCTGTTCATGCCCTCCCTGTTCCCGCCCATCTCGGCGCCCACCATTGCCGAACTGGCGGGTAAGCTGGGCCTCGATGCCGAGAGCCTGACGCGCACCGTCGACGGCTTCAATGCCGCGGTCCGTCCCGGTACCTTCGACGACAAGATTCTCGACGATTGCCGGACGGAGGGGCTGACGCCGCCCAAGTCGCACTGGGCGCGCAAGCTGGAGAAGGCGCCCTATTACGCCTACCCCGTGCGTCCCGGCATCACCTTCACCTATCTGGGTGTGCGGGTCGATGCCGACGCCCGGATGCGCATGGACTCCGGCGGTGGCGCGGAAAACCTGTTTGCCGCCGGCGAGATCATGGCCGGCAACGTGCTGGGCCGCGGATATGCCGCCGGCATCGGCATGACGATCGGCAGCGTGTTCGGACGCATCGCAGGACGGGAGGCCGCCGCTCATGCACGCCACTGATGCTCTGAAGGAGGCCGACCGCCTGATGACGGTCTGCAACTCCTGCCGCTATTGTGAAGGTCTGTGTGCGGTGTTTCCGGCCATGGAGATGCGGCGCGCCTTCAGCAGCGGCGACCTCAATTACCTCGCCAACCTCTGCCACGCCTGCGGGGCCTGCTACACCGACTGCCAGTTCTCGCCGCCCCACGAGTTCAACGTGAGTGTGCCGCGGACGCTGGCGACGGTGCGGGCGCAGTCCTACGCGCACTACGCCTGGCCCGGTCCTCTGGCGGTGCTGTTCCGGCGCAATGGGCTGTTCGTGGCGCTCGCCACGGCGGCGAGCGTGGCGCTCTTCATCTTCGCCTTCATGGGGGCGGGCGGCGCGCATTTCGGCGAGCCCGCTCTGGGCACCGGCGCGTTCTACCGCATCATGCCCCATGAGC
>JAEWBL010000430.1 GCA_023391175.1 Pseudomonadota bacterium | reverse complement strand
CAGCAGAAGGCCTCCGACCGCTATCAGCACAATGTAAGTCATGAACGTTCACCCCAGCCGTGCAGATCGTGCTCAAAAGCGTTGCTGATGTGACGGCTAAGTATGAGCGCCCGTTCCACTCGGCCGTCAATGCGCGGCGCAGTGCAAGCCGGCCTCACGACGAGGCGCGCGCACGATGCGACGGTGCGGTGCCGGCCAGCTGGCTCGCCCGACTTGACCATCGGCGCATGCCCTGGGGCCATACCGTCTTCGGCGTGGCGTCCGCGGGTTTCTTCCCCTTCGGGTGGTCTGGACGAGGGCATGGTACGGGTATATACACGTACGTATGGATACCCCCTGCCACTGTGCCCGGCTGCGGCGTGCGACGCGTCGGGTCAGCGCCATGTACGACGAGGCGCTCGCGCCGCTCGGGATCAACGTTGCGCAGTATTCTCTGCTGCGCTCCGTCCGGGACAAAGGCGAGGTCAGCATGACCGAGCTTGGCCGGCTCCTCGAACTCGACCGTTCCACCGTCGGCCGGAATGTGCGGGTGCTGTCGAAGCATGGACTGATGGAGATGCGGCGCGGCAAGGACGACCAGCGCGAGGCCTGCATCGCCCTCACCCCGCAGGGCGCCGAACTCCTCAAGACCGCCGCCGAGGCCTGGGCGCGGAGCCAGAAGGCGATGGAGGAACGGCTGGGCAAGGAGAGGCTCGAACAACTGCGCGATCTCCTCGCCGCTCTCTGAAGGCGAAGGGGGTGGTGAGGGTTCTGTGACGTTAGTGTGGGTATATACCCGAAATAGATTAGCTGATGGATCACATCGGGCGCAGGGGAAGTGCCGCAGCCCCAGAAGGAGTTAACCCGATGAAGGCTCGACCGTTCGGCGGCACCGGCCTCAGGTTTTCTGAGATGGCTCTCGGCACGGCCACCTTCGTCGGTCGCTGGCGACGCGGCACAGATACGGACGACAGCGCCGCCATCTCCAATGCTTATGCCGAGGCCGGCGGCAATTTCATCGACACCGCCGATATCTAGCCCTTGAAACGATGTGAGGTCGCCATGTACCGCGCCCCGACAGAAACAGCGGTCGTTGCGCCAGGCGCGACGCCCCCGCGTCCGGCCGCCGATGCCCGAACCCGACGGCTGGTGGAAGCGCCCATCGTGCCGCTTCTGGTCCGGCTCGCCTGGCCCAACGTTCTCATCATGCTCGCGCAGGCCTCCGCCGGGCTGATCGAGACCTTCTTCGTGGCGAAGCTCGGCACGGCGGCGCTGGCGGCCATGGCGCTGGTGTTTCCCGCCGTCATGCTGATGACGACGCTCTCGGCCGGCGCGCTGGGCGGCAGCATTTCCTCCGCCGTGGCACGGGCGCTCGGCGGCGGCCGGCAGGCGGCGGCGGATGCGCTGGTGCTGCATGCCATCGCCGTGAGCCTCGCCTTCGGGTTTGCCTTCGCGGCGCTGTTCCTGCTGTTCGGCAGGCAGATCTACGGGGCGATGGGCGGCTCGGGGCCGGAGCTGGAGGCGGCGCTCATCTATTCCAACATCGTCTTCCTCGGCACGCCGCTGACCTGGACCATGAACGGCCTCGCCAGCGTCGTGCGCGGCACCGGCAACATGCTGCTGCCGGCGATTGTCATCTGCGTCGGCGTGGTTCTGCTGATCCCGATCTCGCCGGTGCTGATCTTCGGCTTCGGCCCCATCCCCGGATTCGGCATCGCAGGGGGCGGGCTGGCGCTCATCGCCTATTATCTCGGCGGCACGCTGGTGCTCGGCGTCTACATCCTCTCCGGGCGCAACCCCGCCCGCTTCCGCTGGGTGCGGCTCGACTGGCGGGTGATCGGCTCGGTCATGCGGGTCGGGGCGCTGTCGTCGCTCCAGTCAATCCAGACCAACGTGATCGTCGGCGGGGCGACGGCTCTCGTCGCGATTCAAGGCGGCGTCGATGCGGTCGCCGGCTTCGGGACCGGCGTGCGGCTGGAATATCTGCTCATCCCGCTCATCTTCGGCATCGGCGCGCCCATGGTGGCGATGGTTGGCACCAATCTCGGCGCTGGCCGCGGCGATCGCGCGCTTCATATCGCTCTGGCCGGGGCGGGCCTTGCCTTCGTCATGACGGAAACCGTGGGGCTTGCCGCGGCAGTCTTTCCTGAGGCGTGGCTCTACTTGTTCAGTGCCGAGCCGGCCATGGTCGCAACCGGCAGTGCCTATCTGCGCATCGTCGGGCCGTTCTACGGCTTCTTCGGCATCGGGCTCGCGCTTTACTTCGCGGCGCAAGGCGCCGGGCGACTGTTCTGGCCGGTGGTGGCCGGTTTCCTGCGCGTCGCCATCGCGCTCGGCGGCGGGTTCCTGGCCCTCTGGCTCACCGGCTCCATCGCGGCACTGTTCGCCGCGCTCTCGGTCGCCCTCGTGGCCTATGCCGTAACCACCCTGGTCGCCGTCAAGACGGGGGCATGGCTCCGGTGACGCAGCAGCTCGGGGCGGCCCGTGGCGATCGTTCAAGTCGCAGGGCGCATGCGCGGAGGCGAGCGCAGGGAAGCGCATAAGCACCAACTCGGCGCCGTCGGTCTGCCGTTACGGAATGTAATCGTTGCGTTCTCCGCGCTGCGGGCGATGATTTGGATGGTATAGTTTCCGGTCTTCGCGATGCCGCGTTGCGCCTTTGCGTTTCCGCTTAGTCGAATCCCGGTTGTCGCTGCGTCTGGATGCGTTTGAAGGGGGCGGGCATGGACGTGGGGGCGCGCATTCCGGTAACGGTAGAGGAGATCGCCGAACA
>JAEWBL010000429.1 GCA_023391175.1 Pseudomonadota bacterium | reverse complement strand
GTCTATCTCACTACGCTCGGCATCTACGGCAACCACGACGGGGGCTGGGTCGATGAGGCGACACCGCCGCGGGCCGGCAGCGCCCGCCTTGAACGCCGGCTGAAGGCGGAAGCCGACTGGCAGGATTTCGGCCGCAGGCACGGCATCCGCGTGGCAGTGCTGCGCCTTGCCGGCATCTACGGTCCGGGGCGCAACGCGTTGGCCCAGCTGCGCGCCGGCACGGCCCGGCGCATCGACAAGCCGGGGCAGGTGTTCAACCGCATCCATGTGGACGATATCGTCTGCGCCATCCGCGCCGCGATCGCGCACCGCTACGACGGCATCCTCAACGTCACGGACGACCTGCCGGCACCGCCCGGAGATCCCATCGCCTATGCTGCGGAACTGCTCGGCATGGACCCGCCGCCCGCCATTCCCTTCGAGGAAGCGGCCCGGGAGATGAGCCCCATGGCCCTTTCCTTCTGGTCCGGCAACAAGCGCGTGGGCAATGCCCGGCTCAAGGAAGAGCTGGGGGTGAGGCTTCGCTATCCCACCTATCGTGAGGGACTGTCTGCGCTGTACGCCGCGGGCGAATGAACGCTTTTCCTAGCGCCGGATGAACGTGAGGTAGGTGGGCACGCGGCCTTGCGCGATGGCCTTCGCCTCGTAGCGCGTGCCGGGCCAGAACGGATAGGGCTTGCGCCAGTCGTCGGCCCGCTGCGCCGTCCAGGTGAAGGCACCGTGCGCGCGGACATGAGAGAGGGTCCAGCCCACGTAGTGCGGCACGTCGGAGGCGAAGCGAAACACGCCGCCGGGGCGGACGACGCGGGCGAGCCTGTCGAGATTGTCGGGGCGCACGAAGCGCCGCTTCCAATGCCGCTTCTTCGGCCAGGGATCGGGATAGAACAGGTCTGCCCCATCGAGGCTTGCCGTGGGCAGTCGGTCAAGCAGCAACGCGGCGTCGAGGTCGAAGACCCGCACGTTGGAAAGGCTGCGGGCGTCGAGGTCCACCAGCATCCGGGCAAGGCCGTTGAGGAAGGGCTCGACGCCGATGAAGCCCACATCCGGCCGCCGCGCCGCGTGGTCTATGAGGTGCTCACCGCAGCCGCAGCCGATCTCGAGCCAATATCCCTGCCTGGGCTCGGTGAAGAGGCTCGCCGGCTCGCCGGCTCCGTCCAGATCGAGCTTGTAGCGCGGCAGCAGATGCGTAAGGGCGTCCTGCTGCAGCCCCCGCAGCGTCTTGCCGATGCGCCGGCCATAGAAGGCGCCGCGCGCCTCGAATTCCGCGGCGGCGGCGGGGCTCGCGGATTGGCTTTGGTGTTCGCTCGGCTGCTGGCTCATGGCGGTCATGCTGAAAAAGGCGCCGGCCGGACTGCAGGGCAATCCGGCCGGCGGGTCAACTCAGATGGATCAAGGCGCGGAGTGGCGGCCCCTGCGGGCTCAGGCCACGGCCGCCTTGAGCGCGTCCACGAGGTCGGTCTTCTCCCAGGAGAAACCTCCGTCCGCTTCCGGCGCGCGGCCGAAATGACCGTAGGCTGCGGTGCGGGCATAGATGGGCTTGGTGAGGCCGAGATGCTCGCGGATGCCGCGGGGGCGCAGGTTCATCACCTCGCGCAGCACCACTTCCAGCTTGGCCTCGTCCACCTGCCCGGTGCCGTGCAGGTCCACATAGACCGCGAGCGGATCGGAGACGCCGATGGCATAGGCGAGCTGGATGGTGGCGCGGTCGGCGAGGCCGGCGGCAACCACGTTCTTCGCGAGGTAGCGCGCGGCATAGGCCGCCGAGCGGTCCACCTTGGTCGGATCCTTGCCGGAAAAGGCACCGCCGCCGTGGGGAGCCGCGCCACCGTAGGTGTCCACGATGATCTTGCGGCCGGTGAGGCCGCAGTCGCCGTCGGGACCGCCGATGACGAACTTGCCGGTGGGGTTGACGTGCCACACGGTGGCGTCCGTCACCCAGCCGTCCGGCAGGGTCTTCTTGATGTAGGGCTCGACGATGGACTTCACGTCGTGGGACGTGCGGTGCTCGTCCAGGTGCTGCGTGGACAGCACGATCTGGGTGACGCCCACCGGCTTGCCGTTCTCATACTGGACGGTGACCTGGCTCTTGGCGTCGGGACCGAGGGCATGGGTCTCGCCGGAATGGCGGGCGTCGGCCAGCACCTTCAGGATCTTGTGGGCATAATAGATGGGAGCGGGCATCAGCTCCGGGGTTTCGCGCACGGCGTAGCCGAACATGATGCCCTGGTCGCCGGCGCCCTCATCCTTGTTGCCGGCGATGTCCACGCCCTGGGCGATGTCCGCCGACTGGGCGTGCAGCAGCACGTCGATGTCGGCGGTTTCCCAGTGGAAGCCGGCCTGCTCGTAGCCGATGTCCCGGATGGCCAGACGCGCGGCGTGGGAGAGGAGATCCCTGGTGATCGAGGACGGGCCGCGGGTTTCGCCGGCGATCACCACCTTGTTGGTGGTGGCGAGCGTCTCGCATGCGACGCGAACCTGGCTCGGATCCCACCCTTCGGTTTCCGCAGTGCGGAAGAAGGTATCGACCACTTCGTCGGAAATCCGGTCACAGACCTTGTCCGGATGACCTTCGGAAACCGATTCGCTGGTGAAAAGATAAGATTGACGCGCCATATGACGGCCCCTGTTACGCCCGCGCCACGGTGCGGCCGCCCTTTGTGGCAACGCAGCGGCGGGCGGTCAAGGTCGTCAACGCGAAATCGTTCGCCAAAACGAACGCTTCACGCCTCGGCTTCGCCGGCGATGGCGATCACCAGATCGACGATGCGGCGCCGGACGCGGGCGTCCGAGATCCGCATGAAGTTCCGGGTCAGCGTCAGTCCGTCGGAAGTGGCGAGGAAGTCAGAGACGTAGGCCGGGGACTGTTCCTCGGAGAAGCCCTCGCCTTCGGGGCCGACCGTGGGGGCGCCCTCGAAGAAGAAGGCGACAGGAACGCCAAGCACAATCGAAATCTGCTGGAGCCGGCTCGCACCAATGCGATTCGTGCCCTTCTCGTACTTCTGGATCTGCTGGAAGGTGATGCCCAGATGCTCGCCCAGCTTCTCCTGGCTCATCCCCACCATCATCCGCCTCATGCGGACACGCGAGCCAACGTGCTTATCAATAGGGTTCGGCGCCTTCTTGGCCATGGTCTCTCCGGCTATGTCGGAAAAGATTACTCGATACTTCGCTGCGCGAAGGCTGCCCTGATTGCCGGCGAACATAGGGACACAATCGGAACGCGTCGATCAACCTTTGCGTGTAATGCAACCGCAAAGCGGTACGGAAGCTAGGGCAAAAGCAACGGCGAGAAGCGTGAGGATGACCATACCGCCAAGCTTGGCAGCAACAGAAACCGTTTCCAGTGACTTCGGCAGGGGACCATCCACCAGGCCCTCCTTTCCGAGATCGTGAGATGCGACAATACGCCCCACCGGATCGATGATCGCTGAGATGCCCGTATTGGCGGCGCGGACGAGTGGAAGCCCTTCCTCGACCGCACGCATGCGGGCCTGCGCGAAATGCTGGTAGGGACCGGGCGTCAGACCGAACCATGCGTCATTGGTCAGGTTGAGCAGCCATGCCGGCCGCGGACCGACCGGAACTACCTTTCCAGGAAAGATAATTTCGTAACATACGAGGGGAGACGCCAGCGGCAGGCCCGGGATCTGGAGGGCGGCAAGCGCCGCACCGGAGGAGAAACCACCTCGCACACGTGTAAGTTGTTCAAGGCCGAGCGCCTCAAGCTCGGCCTGAAACGGCAGGTATTCCCCGAACGGCACGAGATGCACCTTGTCTGTGTTCTCCAGCACCCGCCCGCGGTGGTCCATCACCCTGATCGAATTGAAGAATGGGGAACGCTGGCCGGGCGGGGGCAGGTCATATCGGATGGCGCCGGTCACCAGCGTCACGTTGGCTGGCAGAACGGAGGCAATGGCCTCGGCCGCCCAGGGTTCCCGTTCGTAAATGAAAGGAAATGACGATTCCGGCCAGATCAGAACGGTGACGTCGGCGAGCCCGGCAGGATAAGTCGCGCTCTTCTCCGCGCTCAAAGCCAGATAGTCTTGCAGGATCTTCTCGCGCCGGTCGTAGGCGAACTTCTTGTCCTGCGACAGGTTCGGCTGCATCACCCGCAGCGCGACGCCGGGCACCGTCTCGAGCGGGGTCACCGAGAGGCGGTAGCCGCCCCACAGCGCGGTCCCTGCGATGACCAGAGCCGCCGCGCCGACGGCCGCAAGGCCGCGCCGGCCCGGCACCAGGAGCAGCACCGGTGTTGAAAGCAACAGCACGCAGAAGAAGGTGAGGCCCCACACCCCGATCACGGCTGCCGCCTGCATCAGCAGCAGGTCGTCGGAAACCGCATAGCCGTAGGTATTCCAGGGAAAGCCCGTGAGTACATGGCCGCGCAGCCATTCCGCCAGCGTCAGGCCGAAGGTGAGCGCGAATAGCCTGAGGCCCCCCTTGGACCACAGGAGCCGCGCCACTGCCGTTCCGAACGCCGTGAACAGCGCCAGCCCCGCCGGCATGGCGACCACCGCGAA
>JAEWBL010000260.1 GCA_023391175.1 Pseudomonadota bacterium | reverse complement strand
CCGCCTACGACCTCATCGCGGAAACGCTCCAGCAGGACGCCTTCCGCCCCCGCGCTTTGTTCGAGCGCTTCAACATCGAGGTGATCGCCACCACCGAGAGCCCGCTGGACGACCTTGCCGCCCATGCGGAAATCCGCGCCAGCGGCTGGGGCGGGCGCGTGGTCACCGCCTATCGGCCCGATCCGGTGGTGGACCCGGAGTTCGAGGGCTTTTCCGCCAATCTCACGTGCTTCGGCGAGATCACCGGGGAGGATACCTTCTCCTGGTCGGGCTATCTCGCCGCCCACCGCAAGCGCCGCGCCTTCTTCAAGACCTTCGGCGCCACCTCCTCTGACCACGGCCACCCCACCGCCGCGACCTTCGACCTGCCGCCGCAGGAGGCGGAGGCGCTGTTCCGCCGTGTCACCGGCAATGCCCCGGTAAGCGCGCAGGACGCCGAGCTGTTCCGTGGCCAGATGCTCACCGAGATGGCGCGCATGAGCCTGGAGGATGGGCTGGTGATGCAGATCCACCCCGGCGCCATGCGCAACCATAACGGCCAGATCTTTGCCCGCTTCGGCCGGGACAAGGGCGCCGATATCCCCTCCCCCACCGAGTATGTGCGGGCGCTGAAGCCGCTGCTCGACCGCTTCGGCAACGAAGCGGGCCTCACCATCATCCTGTTCACCCTGGACGAGACGAGCTATGCGCGGGAGCTGGCGCCGCTCGCCGGCCATTATCCGGCGCTGCGGCTCGGCCCGGCGTGGTGGTTCCACGACAGCCCGGAGGGCATGAAGCGCTTCCGCGCCATGACCACGGAGACCGCCGGCTTCTACAACACGGTGGGCTTCAACGACGACACCCGCGCCTTCCCCTCCATCCCGGCCCGGCACGACGTGGCGCGGCGCATCGATTGCGGCTTCCTCGCCGAACTCGTGTGCGAGCACCGGCTGGACGAGGATGAGGCGGTGGAGGTGGCGCGCGACCTCGCCTATGGCCTCGCCAAGAAGGCCTACAAGCTTTGAGCCCGCGGCTCTCGCTTTCCACCCTTGCCGACCTGCCCACCGCCGTCGCCCGCCCGCCTTATGATATCGGCGCGGCTGACGTGGGGGTGGTGCATCTGGGCGTCGGTGCCTTCCACCGGGCGCATCAGGCGGCCTATCTCGATGAAATCTTGTCGCGCGGGCACGCGGGCTGGGCCATCTGCGGCGCCAGCCTGCGCTCGCCGGACACCTCCGATGCGCTCGATCCGCAGGACGGGCTCTATACCCTCGCGGAACGGTCGGGCGCGGGTGATCGGCTGCGCGTCATCGGATCGCTGCGCCGTCTGCTGGTGGCGCCGCGCGATCCCGACGCTTTGCTGGCGGCCATGTGCGACCCGCGCGTGCGCATCGTCGCCCTCACCGTGACCGAGAAGGGCTATTGCCACGATCCCGCCTCGGGCACGCTGGACGAGGCGCATCCGGACATCCGCGCCGATCTTGCCAATCCACACCGGCCGGTGAGCGCGCCGGGCTATCTGGTGGAGGCCCTCGCCCGCCGCCGGGCGGCTGGCATCGCCCCCTTCACCGTGCTCACCTGCGACAACCTCCCCGCCAACGGCAAGACGGTTGCGCGGGTGACGACCCGTCTCGCCGCTTTGCGCGACACCGATCTCGGCCGCTTCGTCGCCGGCGAAGTCGCCTTCCCCTCCACCATGGTGGACCGCATCGTCCCCGCCACCACGGACGACGACCGCGCGCTCGTCGCCGCCGGTCTCGGGATGGAGGATGCGTGGCCGGTGATGGCCGAACCCTTCAGCCAGTGGGTGGTGGAGGACCGTTTCCCCCTCGGCCGGCCGCCGCTGGAAGAGGTGGGGGTGGAGCTGGTATCGGACGTGGAGCCGTTCGAGCACATGAAGCTGCGCCTGCTGAACGGCGCCCATTCCACCCTCGCCTATCTCGGCTATCTCGCGGGCCACGCCACCATCGCCGACACCATGGCCGTGCCCGCTTTTGCCCGGCTCGTCGCGCGCCTGCAGGACGAGGAGGTGACGTCGACGCTGCACCTCCCCGCGGGCGTCGATGTGGCCGCCTACAAGCGGGCCCTGCGCGAACGATTCGGCAATCCCGCGCTCAGGCACCGCACATGGCAGATCGCCATGGACGGCTCCCAGAAGCTGCCCCAGCGCCTCGTAGCCACTGCCCGCGACCGGCTGGAGGCCGGAGCGCCCCTCCCGCTCCTCGCCCTCGGCGTCGCCGGCTGGATGCGCTACGTGACCGGGCGGGACGAGCGGGGAAATGCCATCGACGTGCGCGATCCCCTCGCGGCACGGCTCAAGGCGCTGGCCGACGAGGCCGGCCCCGATGCCGCGCGCCTCGCCCCGGCGCTTCTCTCGGTGCGGGAAGTGTTCGCCGACGTCGGCGCCGACCCGCGCTTCGCCGGCCCCGTGCGCGACGCCCTCGCCCGCCTCATGGCGCATGGCGCTGCGGCGACGGTGGAGGAGATGGCGGGTAGGTGATCCCAAGCCCGCCCTGCGCTGCTCAGTGCTTGTTGTTGGAAAGCTTGTCCGACCAGGCGAGGACGAGGCTCGAGCCCACGAACACCACATGGATGATGACGAGCCATGTCAGCGTGTTCTCGCTCATGTTCCCCTTGTCGAGATTCATGAACGCCTTGAGCAACTGGATGGCCGAGATCGCGACGATGGACGCCAGCAGCTTCTGCTTCAGGCCGGTGAAGTCCACCCGCGTCATCCAGTCCGGCCAGTCGGGATGGCCGTCGGGGTCGATCTTGGAGACGAAATTCTCGTAGCCCGAGAAGATCACGATGACCACGAGGTTGCAGGTGAGCGTCAGGTCCACGAGGGCGAGGATGCCGAGGATGATGT
>JAEWBL010000238.1 GCA_023391175.1 Pseudomonadota bacterium | reverse complement strand
TTGCTGGACTGGACGCGTGGTCGTTCGGCCGACCCGTTCGACCGAACCATCGATGTTTCTGTCAGCCGCCTGCGCCGCAAGCTGTCCGGCGTGTCGGAAGACGCGGCCAGCCTCATCAAGACCGTCCGAAATGGCGGCTACCTGCTCACCGTCGATGTCCGCCAGCTCTGATCCGGCGGCGGCGCGCCCCACCGCCGGTTCGGGCTCGGCACGCGGCTGGCGCTGATCGTCGTCGCCGGCCTGCTGGCGGTGCAGCTGCTGATGCTCGCCGCCTATGTGCTGGAGCGCCAGCGATCCTCCTCGCCAGTCGCCGTGCTGGTGGTGATGCAGCGGATCGCCGCGCTGGCGCAGTTGCTGGATCGGCTGCCCCAAGCCGAGCGCGATCTCGCCGTGCGCGCGGCCGCCGGGCCGGGCTTCCTCGTCGCCATCCGGGCCGAGAAGCCGGACATCGAGACGCCGCGCCTGCTCGGCTTTGCCGAGCGCCGGCTCCGGCTGCTCACGGGACTGCCGCCGGACCGCTTCATCGCGCTTTCGCTCGCCGGGGATGGTCAGCCCCACGGCCTCGTCGAGCGCCTGCGCGACCTGCGCGGCGCGAGGCTCTCCGTGGCCTTTGCGCTGGCCGACGGCAGCTATCTGGAGATCGTGGCGGGAGGCGACGTCACCGTGCGTTTTCTCGGCCTGCCGGTGGGGCTCCTCGGCGGCATCCTCGGCTTCCTCGTGGCGCTCCTCGCACTCCTCGCGGTGCGGCGGGAGACCCGCCCCCTCTCCGATCTCGCGGCGGCGGTGGAGCGGTTCGGCGCCCAGCTCCAGCCCTCGCATGTGAAGGAGCGCGGCGCCGCCGACGTTCGCCTTGTCATCCGCACGGTGAACGCCATGCAGGCCCGCATCTCGGAGCTGGTGCGCATGCGCACCCTCGTGCTGGGGGCCATCAGCCACGATCTGCGCACCTATCTCACGCGCCTGCGGCTGCGGCTGGAACTGATGCCGCCCGGCGATCAGGTGGAGAAGGCACAGGCCGATCTCGACGGGATGCAGGCGCTGGTGGACGACGCCCTCGCCTTCGCCCGCGCCTCCTTCGCCCCCGCCTCTGGCGAAACGGTGGACCTTGCCGCGCTGGCGCGGGCCGAGTGCGAGGCGCGGCGGGCGCAGGGGGCGGCCGTCACGCTCCATGGCGCCGACGCGGAACGGATGGTGGCCGGACATCGCGGCGCGCTGGCCCGCGTGCTCGCCAATCTCGCCGGCAATGCCATCGCCTATGGCGGGTGCGCGGACATCTCCCTGCACGATCGCGGCGAGGCGGTGGACCTCGTGGTGGAGGATCGCGGGCCGGGCATTCCGGCGGGCGAGCGCGAGGTGGTGTTCGAGCCGTTCTATCGGCTGGAGCCCTCGCGCAACCGCGACAGCGGCGGCGCCGGCCTCGGCCTCACCATCGTGCGGCAGATCGCCGAGGGGCACGGCGGCAGCGTCACCATCTCCGACCGCCCCGGCGGCGGCGCGCGCCTCACCGTGCGGCTGCCGAAGCCGGGCGCCCCCAAAGCCTGACCGGCCCTCAGTCCTTCAGCGCCGCCTCGACGCCGGCGGCCACGGCGAAGAGGGCGGCATCCGTTCCCGGCGCCCCGGCGAGCATGAGGCCGGCGGGCAGCCCGCCTTCGCCGGTGAGGGGCAAGGAGATCGCGCAGCCGTCGGTCATGTTGATGAGGGTGGGGTTGCGCAGGGCCATGATGTTGGCACGGCCATAGGCGTCATCGTCCGTCAGGAGGTCGGCGATGCGCGGCGGGGCGATGGCGACGGTGGGCAGCGCCAGCGCATCAAAGCCGGCGAGCCGCGCGGCGGCACGGGCGACGAGGCCGGCGCGGGCCGCGACCAGATCCACATAATCCGCCGCCGACTGTTCCGACCCGCGCCGCACGCGGACGGAGACGCGCGGGTCGTAGCCCTCGCCCTTCTCGGCCAGCAGGTGGCGGTGGACCGCATAGCTCTCCGCCGCCGCGAAGCCGCCCTTGGCATTGAGGGTGGCGATCTCCCCGAACTCCGGGAAGGGCGCGGAGACGATGTGCGCGCCGGCCTTGGCGAGACGGTCCAGCGCGGCCTCGAAGGCGGCGGCGACAGGCGCGTCCAGACCGTCGAGGGCGACGGTGGTGGGTACCAGAAGGCGCAGGCCCGCGACCGGACGGGCCGGCAGCGGCGCGTCTCCACCGGAGAGGATGGCATCGAGCGTCGCGCAGCAGGCCACCGAGCGGGCGATGGGGCCGATGGAATCGAGCGTGGTGGAGAGCGGGAACGCCCCCTCGCGCGGCACCCGGCGCGCCGTGGGCTTGAAGCCGACGAGCCCGCAGAAGGCCGCCGGGATGCGGCAGGAGCCGCCCGTGTCGGTGCCGAGCGCCGCGTGGGCCATGCCATCCGCCACCGCCACCGCGCCGCCGGAGGAGGAGCCGCCGGAGACGCGTGGGCTGGTCGCCCGCTCGAAGGGGGCGGCGGGGTTGCCGGTGTGGGGGTTCATGCCGAGGCCGGAATAGGCGAACTCGGTCATGGTGTTGCGGCCGACGAGCACGAAGCCGGCCCGGCGCAGGCGCGCCACGGCCGGTGCGTCTGCCCTGGCCGGCGGGGAATCGCGCAGCACCTTGGAGCCCGCCGCCGTGACCTCGCCGGCGACGTCGAACAGGTCCTTGATGCCGATGGGGATGCCGGCGAAGGGCGAGGGCGCGGCCCCGGCCTTGCGCAGCAGGTCCTGCGCCTCGGCAGCCGCGCGGGCCGCCTCCCGGTTCACCCGCACGAAGGCGCGCCCGCCTTCCCCGTCCGGATCGTCGATGCGGGCGATGCAGTCCTCCACCAACGCCCGCGCCGTGGTGCGGCGAGAGGCGAGATCATCGGCGAGGGCGGCGAGGGTGGGCTGCATGGGGGCGTCCGCGAAGAAGAGGAATCAGGCCGGATCGAAATAATGGATTTCGAACAGGATGCAGCCCTTTTCCGACTTGAACGGTCCATGCACGGCGCCCGGGGGACGCACCGCATAGGTGAAGGGCGGGAAGCTCTCGCCGCCCTCGCCCTTCTCGTCATTGCCCACAGTGAGGTCGCCGGAGACGAGGAACACCTCTTCCCAGTATTCGTGGACGAAGGGCTTGGTGGTGAACACGCCGGGCTCGAACTTCAGGAGGCGCGAGCGCGAGCCGGCCCGGTTCTCCTCGTCGAGGGCGCCGGCGAGGATCTTCTGCTGGATGCCCGCCGGATACCCCGGAGGCACTTCCCAGCCGGTGGTCAGGTCGAGCGTGTGGAACTCGTCGTGGATCTTGTTGATGGCCATGGCTGTGGTCTTCGCTGTGTTGTCCGGGAAATCGCTTGTCACTCGGCCGCGCGGGCGGCGGCGAAGGGCTTCACCTCGTCGGAGAGGGCGTAGGAGGAGAGCATGTCGTTGAGCAGCTTCTCCGCGCCCGCCCAGTCGTAGGTGCGGAAGGAGTGGCCCTTCACCACAAAGGAGGCGCCCGCATAGAACATCTCGTACTGGGTGTGGCGCGAGGCGAATTCCGAGCCCACCGCGTCCCAGGCGAGCTTGTAGAACTTCACCTTCTCCTCGGCGCTGGCGGCCGGCGACTGCTGGGTCTTGCCGATGAGGCGGGCCAGCTCCGTGTTTTCGTAATCATGCACCGAGGAGGGCAGCATGATCATGCCGCCGCCGGCCAGCTCGCGCAAAGCGGTGATGAACTTGCCGTAGAGCTGCTGGGCCAGCGTCTGCGCGGCATAGAGGGTGTGGCGGTCGGGCACGAAATAGGGCCCGCGCTGCACGCCCTTGGCCTCCATGGCGGTGACGAAGGCCTCGATCATCGCCGCCTCGGCGGAGAGCTGGCCGAGCGTCTCGCGCACCTGCGGAAAGTTGGTCGTGCCGTTCACCTCCGTGATGCGGCGGGCGACCCCGAGCAGGAACTTGAGCTTCACCGCCAGACGGATCTGCGCCTGGTAGTTCTGATAGACGTGGGCCGGCGTCGCGTGGAACTGCTTGGCCACCATCTCGATGCTGTCGACGATGAAGACCCGGTCCCACGGCACCTTCACATCGTCGAAATAGAGCACCGCATCGTTCTCGTCGAAGCGGCTCGACAAAGGATTGTCGAAGACGCTGGGGTTCGCGGCCTCGTACGACTTGCGCGAGAGGATCTTGAGACCCTTCGTGTTCATCGGGATGGCAAACGAGAGCGCATACTTCTCGTCGCCCGGCTGGAGCGGCTGGATGCAGGTGACGAACACCTCGTTGGCCATGATGCCGCCGGT
>JAEWBL010000396.1 GCA_023391175.1 Pseudomonadota bacterium | reverse complement strand
GTCGATGGCCACCGCGTCGCCCACCCGCACCCGGGCGAAGTCGCGCCGGTAGACGGAGAGATCCACCCAGAGGGTCGAGAGATCGGCGACGACGAAGGACGGCTTCTGCTCGGAGGCGTATTCGCCGAGCGCCACCTGCCTGTCGACCACGGTGCCGGCAATGGGTGCCTTCAGATCGTAGCTGGTCAGGCTCTGGTTGCTCTCGATCACCGCGAGCACGTCGCCCTTCTGCACGGTGTCACCGATGCGCTTGCGGATCTCGCGGACGATGCCGGGAAAGCGCGGCGTCACCTGGACGAGGGCTTCCTGGTTGGTCTGCACCAGCCCGTTGAGCCGGAGCGTCTGCCGCAGGGTGCCGGGAGCGGCCGTCTCCAAGCCGATGCCGGCGGCAGCGAGCCTGGCGTCGTCCAGCTCCACGGCGCCTTCGCCATGGCTGTCGCCGTGGCTGTCTTCCGCCGCATGGCTGCCGCCCACCGGGGCGGCGCGGTCCGAGAATGTGTAGGCGGCACCCGCTCCGGCCAGCAGGCCGACGAGCAGCATCGCGAGGTCCCGTCGGGCCGAGCGGCTCATTTGGATTTTCCCTTGGCGAAGGCGACGGGGCGGCCGGTGAGGCCTTCGATGGTCGCGAGCGCGGTGTGATAGGTGACGAGCGCGTCGAGTTCGCGCAGGGATGCGTCGGTGAGAGCAGATTGCGCGTCGAGCAGTTCCAGCAGCGTGTAGCGGCCCTGGGCGTAGCCGGTCTCGACCCCTTCATGGGCACTGCGCGCGCCGGGAATGGTGCTGCCGCGCAGCAGCGCCACCTCGTCGAAGGCGGCCTTCAATTGGTCGTGGGCGCGTCCGAGCTGGGACACCAGCGCGCTGCGGGCGATCTGCTCCTCCGCCTCGGCCCGCAGGAGGGATTCCCGCGCCTCGCTGATGCCGCCCTCGTTGCGGTCGAACAGCGGGATGGGAACCGACAGGGTGAAGATCATCCCGCTGTCGGCGGTCTCGTTATAGTGCCGGTAGCCGACGCCGAGTGTGACGTCCGGCACCGCCTTCGCCTGGGCGGAACGCAGCTCGGCGCGGCGCTGGGCCTGAAGGGCGGTGAAGCGGGTGAGCTGCGGGTTGCCCTGCGCGGACTTCAGCAGTTGGGGCAGCGGCGGCGGGGGCGCCACCCGCACCAGGTTGCCCGTGACGCGGGAGAAGTTCGCGGCGCCGAGGCCCATGAGGAGCGCCAGCTCCCGCCGGGCCGTGCCGAGGGTCGCCTTTGCGCGGTCCAGCTCCACCCGCGCGAAATCGGCCGCCACCCGGGCGCGGGAGATTTCGGACGGCGAGGATGCGCCCGCTTCCACCCGTTGCTGGAGAAGGGGCGAGAGCCGGCCGATGGCTTCGGCCTGGGCCTGGAGGATGTTGACCCGCTGCTGCGCCCCGAGGACGCCGGTGAAGGCGGCCGTCGTTTCCGCCAGCACCTGCAGGCGGATGGCCTCGCGCTCCCAGCGGGCGACGCCGACGCCGGCGCCGGAGGCCGCCATGCGGGCCTCCCGCTTGCCGCCCAGCTCGACCAGCTGGCTGATCTGAAGCGTCTGCTCGGCAAGGTCCAGCCCCTGGTAGGGCCCTGAGCCGAACGCGTTGTCCACCTCCAGTGAGAGGTTTGGATTCGGCAGCGCCGCGGCTTGCCGGTCGCGGCCGGCGGCCATGCCGATGTCACGCTCGGCGGCGGTCAGCCGTGGATTGGCCGCGAGCGCGCTCGCGAGGGCACTGGTAAGGGTCAGCGGGCGTTGGGTCTCCGCGCGGCCGGGCAGAGCGGAAAGCAGCGCGAATGCTGCCCCGAGCGCGAGCGCGAGAGCCTGCCCGTTTGCACGGGGCGGCATGATCTGATCCGGAGTCTGATTGCGATGGGCCGATGCAGGGCATCGGCGCGCGAACAGAGGGGATCAGGCGCGCGGGGGGCGGGGGTCGGCAGGAATGGCGCGGCCGGAGCCGAAGGCCGGGCTGGGGGCACCCGTCACACCGACCACCTCGGTCAGCCGGGTGGCATCGGCGGCGGGGAGGAGCACGGCGGCGCAGCCATGGCAATCATGGTCTGCGGCGGGCACGACATGCTTCTGCTGGGCGGCGTCGCCGCTCTTGGCGCTGTCCGCGGTCACATCCGGTTGAGCCGCCGGCGGAACCGCAGCGTCCGCAACGGCCACGGCCTCCGCGAAAGCGGGGCTGTCCAGATCGTCTGAATGATGGGTGAGAAGCCCGGCGGCGACGGGGGCCGCAACCATGGACAGCACGACGCAGGCCGCGATCAACCGGCGCAGCGCCAGCGACCACAAACGTGCAAACTGCCGTGCCGAGGTTCGGAGCATGGCGAGGAGAGAGCCCAACCCCACCTCGAATGTCAAGCACGGTGACAACGTCGAGCCGCCTCGCGGCCAGTCGATGTCGGGCGCGGCGTCGATGGGCTTCTTCCCCCCTCGGACAGAGAATGATGCGCTGCGGGTCGGCGTGTACTCCGGGGGCGCCCTCTCACGACGGGCCACCCCGGCAACGCAATCCCGCCCCGAGCGTTTTTCCCGTTGTTGATGGGAGCAAACCATGCGTCTCGAAGGTTCGTGCCACTGCCGCGCCGTCCGGTTCACCGTGGAGGCTCACTGTCCGGTCCCCTTCATGCACTGCCATTGCTCCATCTGCAGAAAGACAGCCGGGAGTGGCGGCTTCGCGATAAATCTCGGGGCGAAGGCGCAGAGCCTGAAGGTTCGTGGGCGCAAGCATGTGAAGGCGTTCCATGCGGTCCTTCGCGAGCCCGGCCGTCGGGCAACGCGATCACCGGCCGAACGACACTTCTGCGGGGAATGCGGAAGCGCCCTGTGGCTTTGGGATCCGCGATGGCCGGAGCTTATCCATCCGCATGCGTCGGCCATCGATACGCCGCTGCCGAAGCCGCCCGAGGTGGTGGAAGCAGGCCTGGACTACGCACCACGCTGGGTGGATGTGCCGAGCGGGCCCGATCACATCCGAAGCGGCACCTGGCCCGACGAATCCCTTGAGGCGTGGCACAGGCGGCACAACCTTCTCAGCGAATAGGGGAGGACGGCGGCGTCCCAACGCCATGGCTCGGGCGTGATCCCCTCGGGCAGCCTTCCCCAGCCTCGCGCTCCCCGCCCCTCGCCGTTCGCGGCCACGAAAATCAGGCCGGCTTCGAGGGCGGCTTGGCAGCTCGCCAGCCGGGATGCAGAAAGCTGTTGCGTCAAATGTATGCTTGATCCTACATTCATATAAAGCCCGCTGGAGCACGCTCCGTCCGACTCCGGCGCCAAGGTTACGCAGCAGGTTTCGCACCATGTCCGAGACGTTGACCAGCGTTGCCGCACTGGACGCCGAAGGGCCCTTCCCGCCCCTCGATCGCGCCTCCCCTTTGCCGCTCTATGCCCAGATCAAGCAGCGGCTGATCGGCCTCATCCTCAAGTGGGACCAGGGCGACCGGCGCTTCTTTTCGGATGAGCAGCTCTGCGCCATGTTCTCGGTGAGCCGGGATACCGCGCGGCAGGCGGTGGCGGAGCTGGTGCAGGAGGGCCTGCTCACCCGCAGCCGCGGCCTCGGCACGTTCGTCGCCGTGCGCAAGCTGGAAGAGCGCTTCAATCCGGGCATGGATTTCCTGAACCAGTGGGCCGCTACCGGCATGCCCATGCAGGCGACCGTGCTCGCCTTCGAGCGCATCGCGGCGGACGAAACCATCGCGGCAAGCCTCGAGACCGAGGTCGGCGCGCCGGTGCTGTTCATCAAGCGCCTGCGCGCGGCGGCCCGGGTGCCGCTCGCCATCGACTATCGCTATCTGCCGGCCGACCTCACCGCCGACTGGACGGAAGAGGCGGTTCACGGCTCGCCCCTCCACCGCCTGTGGCAGGCGGTGGACCTGAAGACCGGCGATTTCACCATTG
>JAEWBL010000136.1 GCA_023391175.1 Pseudomonadota bacterium | reverse complement strand
CAAGCGCCATCGCGCGGGCCATCAGACCGAGGAGACGACCATGGCGATCATCCGCAGCGGTTCGGCGGAGTGGAGCGGGGGCATCAAGGACGGGCGGGGCAAGATCTCCACCGAGAGCGGGGCGCTGGCCGGCTTCCCCTACGGCTTCGCCAGCCGCTTCGAGGGCCAGCGCGGCAGCAATCCCGAGGAACTGCTGGGCGCCGCCCATGCCGCCTGCTTCACCATGGCGCTCTCCCTCATCCTCGGCGAGGCCGGCCTCACCGCCACGCGGATGGAGACCACGGCGAAGGTGTCGCTGGAGAAGCAGGACGCCGGCTATGCCATCACCGAGGTCAATCTCGCCCTCGTCGGCACCGTGCCGGGCGCGAGCGCGGAGCAGTTCACGAGCCTTGCCGAGAAGGCCAAGGCCAACTGCCCGCTTTCCAAGGTCATCCGCGCGAAGATCACGCTGGAGGCCCGGCTGGAAGAGTAGGGCCTCACCGCGTCCTCGCGGGGCCGCCCACGGCCCGGCCACTCCGGGGGGAGACGCCGGCTATGCCGCCGCCGAGGTTGCCCCTGCGCGGGCGTCTTCCAGCGCCAGCCGGGCGCCCTTCTCGGCGATCATCGCCGTGGGCGTGTTGGTGTTGCCCGAGGTGATGGTGGGCATGATCGAGGCGTCGATCACCCGCAAGCCACCCAGCCCGATGAAGCGCAGGCGCTCGTCCACCACCGCCATGGGATCATCCACGCGGCCCATCTTCGCCGTGCCGACGGGATGGAAGATGGTGGTGCCGATGTCGCCGGCCGCCTTGGCGAGCGACGCGTCGTCGTCGCCCACCGAGGGGCCGGGGAGATACTCCTCCGGCCGGTAGGGCGCGAGGGCCTGCTGGCGCATGAGGCGGCGGGTGACGCGGATGGCGTCGGCGGCCACCTGCCGGTCTTCCTCGGTGGTGAGATAGTGGGGGGCGATCTGCGGCTTCGCCTCGGGATCGGCATTGGGAATGCGCACGATGCCGCGCGAGGTGGGGCGCAGGTTGCACGCCGCCACCGTGATGGCCGGGAAGCGGTGCAGCGGCTCGCCGAACTTGTCCAGCGAGAGCGGCTGGACGTGGAACTGGATGTTCGCCCGCTCCTGATGCGGATCGGACTTGGTGAAGATGCCGAGCTGCGAGGGCGCCATGGTGAGCGGCCCACGCCGCCGCAGCGCATAGTCCACGCCCATCAAGGCGCGGCGGGGCAGGGAATAATAGGTCTCGTTCAGGGTGCGGATGCCGGTGACCTTGTAGATGGCGCGCTGCTGGAGGTGATCCTGCAGGTTGCGCCCCACGCCCTGCCGGTCCAGCACCGTCGCGACGCCGCGCTCGGCAAGCCACTCGCCGGGGCCGACGCCGGAGCGCTGGAGGATCTGCACCGAGCCGATCGAACCTGCGGTGAGGATGACCTCGCCGCGCGTGCGCGCCTCGATCCAGCGCCCGTTCTGGCGATAGCGCACGCCCACCGCGCGGCCGTTCTCGATGATGAGGCGGTCGGCCAGCACCTCGGTTTCCAACCGGAGGTTCGGACGGCCGAGGGCGGGCTTGAGGAAGCCGCGCGCGGAGGACCAGCGGCGGCCGAACTTCTGGTTCACATGGAAATAGCCGACGCCTTCGTTGTCGCCGGTGTTGAAATCCGGAACCTTGCGGATGCCCAGCTCCGTAGCGGCATTGGCCACGGCGTTCAGCACCGGCCATTCGATGCGCGGCGGCTCGATGCGCCAGCCGCCGCCGACCCCGTGGATGTCGCTGGCGCCGAGGAAGTGGTCCTCCAGCGACTTGAAGGCGGCCAGCACGTCCGGCCAACCCCAGCCGGAGAGGCCGAGCTGGCGCCAGTGTTCATAATCCGCCGCCTGGCCGCGCATGGAGATCATGGCATTGATGGCCGAGCAGCCGCCGATGACCTTGCCGCGCGGATAGTTGAGCGCGCGCCCGTTCAGCCCCGGCTCGGCGTCGGTCTTGAACATCCAGTCGGCGCGGGGATTGCCGATGGCGAACAGATAGCCGACGGGGATGTGAAACCAGATCCAGTTGTCCCGCCCGCCGGCTTCCAGCAGCAGCACGCGGGTGCGCGGATCGGCCGAGAGGCGGTTGGCGACGATGCAGCCGGCCGTGCCGGCGCCGACGACGATGTAGTCGTAATCCCCTTCGAGCCGTTCCACCGGCGCCTCCCGCTTGTTTCTCTCCGCTGGTGATCCCAGCTTGGATTTCTGCACGCAAGAACGATAGTTTCCGATCCATCCTGCAATTTTGCAGGAATGGCCTCAATGCGCGCAGGGACTTCACCGCATCATGGATTGGACGACCTGCGCATCTTCCTCCAGCTCGTCCGCACCGGGCGCATGGCCGGCGCCGGGCGGGCGCTGGGGCTGGACGATACCACGGTGGGCCGGCGCGTCGCGCGGCTGGAACGGGAGGTCGGTGCGCCGCTCGTCGCCCGTGCCGGGCGGCGCACGCTCATCACCGAGGAGGGGCAGAAGCTGGCGCAGGCGGCGGAGGAGATGGAATCCCTCGTGCTGCGCAAGATCACCGGCCTCGGCGAGGGCGAGCGCCAGCCCACCGGGCGGGTGCGTGTCGGCGCGCCGGAGGGGCTCGGCGTCGGCTATCTCGCGGCGCGGCTCGCCGCGCTCTCCGCCGACAATCCCAGGCTCGAGACGGAGCTGGTGGCCCTGCCGCGCTCCTATTCGCTGGCGAGCCGGGAGGTGGACATCGCCATCACGCTGGACCGGCCCATCGCCGGGCAGGTGAAGGTGCGCAAGCTCACCGACTACACGCTCGGGCTCTACGGCACGAAGGCCTATCTCGACCGGCGCGGGCGGCCGGCAACGGCGGACGATCTCAAGGACCATGTGCTCGCGGGCTATATCCCGGAACTCCTCTTCACCCGCGCCCTCGATTTCTCGCAGCTCGGCCCGGGGGTGGAGCTGAAGCCGGTCATCCGCTCCACCAGCGTCATCGCGCAGGTGAATGCGGTGCTCTCCGGCGCCGCCATCGGGGTGCTGCCGGCCTTCCTCGCCGCGCCCCATCCGCCACTCGTGCCGCTGCTGGAGGACGAGGTGCGCCTCACTCGCAGCTACTGGCTCTCCGTGCACGACGATCTCAGCCACCTCGCCCGTGTGCGCGCGGTGCTCGATGCCATCACCGCTGCCGTGCGGGCAGACCGGGCGCAGTTCATTCGCAGATGAAGCGGGCGCGCTCCTCGCGGAAGCGGCGGGCGAGGAAGGCGCGCACGGTGGCGATGCGGCGCACCTCCACCGTGTCGGGATGGGCGAGCAGGAAATAGCTGCGGCGGAAGGCGATGCGCGGCAGGATGCGCACCAGCGCGTCGCCATAATAGGCGGCAGCGAAATCGTGCAGCACGCCGATGCCGGCGCCGGAGCGCACCGCCTCCATCTGGCCGGTGACGCTGGCGCAGCGGAAGGGCTGGCCGCCGTGCTTCTCCAGCACGCCGGAATAATCCAGCGCCGAGGCATAGGCGAGGTCTTCCACCCCCGTCACCACCCGCCGTCCGGCCAGTTCCGCCTCGCTGTCCGGCGCGCCGAAAGCCGCGATGTAGCTGCGCGCGGCATAGGCGCCGAGTGTGTAGTCGGTGAGGCGGGAGACGGTGAGGCGGCCCTCGGTGGGCCGGTCGAGCACGATGGCGAGGTCCGCCTCGCGCCGGGACAAAGAGAAGGTGCGCGGCAGCGGCACCAGCTCCACCACCAGATGGGGATGGAGCAGGGCGAGCCGCCCCAGCTCGGCGGCGAGGAAATAATTGCCCAGCCCGTCCGGCGCGCCGATGCGCACGGTGCCGGAAACGTCCGCCTCTTCCGCCCGAAAGCGCTCGGCGATGCCCAGCATCTCCGCCTCCACCCGCTCCGCCGCCGGCAGCAGCCGTTCACCGGCCTGGGTGAGCACGCAGCCGGTGGGGCGGCGGTCGAACAGGGGGCTGCCCAGCGCCGCCTCCAGCGCATCGAGCCGCCGGGCGATGGTGGCGTGATTCAGCGCGAGCTGTTTGGCCGCCGCGAGCAATTGCCCGCGCCGGGCGACGGCGAGGAAGACGCGCAGGTGATCCCAGTCGAGGGCGATGTCCATGGGCTATAATATTCGCACAACAGATGCTCGGACAATGGCGTTGCTGCGCGTCGTTTGAAGCGCCATCACGGGGCCATACCCAGCCCGGAGGCGCATCATGCCCACGCAGATTTCCCATTTCATCGGCGGCAAGCTCGTCGCCGGCACCAGCGGCCGCACGGCGCCGGTCTACAATCCCGCCACCGGCGCGCAGACCGGCGAGGTTCCGCTCGCGTCCGCCGCCGAAGTGCGCGCGGCGGTGGAGATCGCCAACAAGGCCGCGCCCGGCTGGGCCGCCACCACGCCGCTGCGCCGCGCGCGCATCCTCAACGCCTTCCTGCGCATCCTGGAAGAGCGGGTGGACCAGATCGCCGAGGTGGTGAGCGCCGAGCACGGCAAGGTGTTCTCCGACGCCAAGGGCGAGGTGCAGCGCGGCATGGAGGTGGTGGAGTTCGCCACCGCCGCCCCGCAGCTGCTGAAGGGCGAGATCACCGAGGATGTGGGCACCCGCATCGACAGCCACGCGGTGCGTCAGCCCCTCGGCGTGGTCGCCGGCATCACGCCGTTCAACTTCCCGGCCATGGTGCCCATGTGGATGTTCCCGGTGGCGCTGGCCTGCGGCAACTGCTTCGTCCTCAAGCCGTCCGAGCGCGATCCCTCCGCCTCCCTGCTGCTCGCGCAGTGGCTGAAGGAAGCCGGCCTGCCGGACGGCGTGTTCACCGTCATCCACGGCGACAAGACCGCCGTTGACGCGCTGCTCGATGATCCGGATATCCAGGCGGTGAGCTTCGTGGGCTCCACCCCCATCGCCCGCTACATCTACGAGACCGCCGCGCGCACCGGAAAGCGCTGCCAGGCCCTCGGCGGCGCCAAGAACCACATGATCGTCATGCCCGACGCGGACATGGACCAGGCCGTGGACGCCCTGATGGGCGCCGCCTACGGCTCGGCCGGCGAGCGCTGCATGGCCATCTCGGTGGCGGTGCCGGTGGGCGAGGCCACCGCCGAGGCGCTGATGGCGAAGCTGGAGCCGCGCGTGCGCGCGCTCAAGGTCGGCCCCGGCACGGACCCGGAATCCGAGATGGGTCCGCTGGTGACGAAGCAGCACCTCGACAAGGTGTCCGGCTATGTGGACCAGGGCGTCGCGGAAGGCGCGAAGCTGGTGGTGGACGGCCGCGGCCTCAAGCTCCAGGGCTATGAGGGCGGCTATTATATCGGCGGCACCCTGTTCGACCACGTGACGCCCGACATGCGCATCTACAAGGAGGAGATTTTCGGACCCGTCCTCTCCGTGGTGCGCGCCGACAGCTACGACACCGCCGCCGACCTCATCAACAAGCATGAATTCGGAAACGGCACCGCAATCTTCACCCGCGACGGCGATGCCGCCCGCGAGTTCGCGCACCGCATCAAGGTCGGCATGATCGGCATCAACGTGCCGATCCCGGTGCCCATGGCGTTCCACTCCTTCGGCGGCTGGAAGGCCTCGCTGTTCGGCGACCACCACATGCACGGGCCGGAGGGCGTGCGCTTCTACACGCGCCTCAAGACCATCACCACCCGCTGGCCCACCGGCATCCGCGCCGGCGCCGAGTTCGTGATGCCCACCATGAAGTGAGGCCAACGGAAGGGTCTCAGGCCCTTCCCGTCCTCCAAGAGGTGCGCCGAAGGGAGGGGTCTCAGGCCCCTCCCTTTTTCGTTCAGGCCGGCGCGTTCCCGAGTTCTGGAACCCGCCGGCCGATGCAGCCATTGCGGCGTGCGTCAAGGCGCGCAGCAAGGTGCCGTAACGACGGTGCTTTTCGTCCGGTGCCGAGGGTGGCAAGCTCGGTGGCGCGCGCGACTTGCGCCGCCTGAGGCCTCCACATGGCTGTCCCGCGTCCTGCCGCGCGTGTGATGATCGCGATCCTGAGCGCCTATGTGCTGGTCCTTCAGCTTCTGCTGGCGGGGCTGGCGGGCGGGGCCTTTGCCGCCGTCGATGGCGGACTGTGCGCTGTCGCCGCGCAGGCGGACCCTGGCGGGGCCCCGGGCCACGCCGTTTCCGGCGAGGATTGCTGCGTCGGCGCCTGCGTCATCCTTGACGCGCTGGAAGGCCCGCTTCCGCCTCTCCCCCACCTTCCTGAACGTCGCTGGGCGCCCGCGCGGCGAAGCGCCGATGGCGTCGCCATCCGGCTGGCACCGGGGCGCCCGCTGCCGCCCGCCCGCGCGCCGCCGGCCTGAGCCCTCCGTGGCCTGAGGCATCCACGCCTCGGCCGCCGACCCGGCACCCCCTTCCACCTCGGAGGGGACATAACCTCAGGGAGCAGACATGACCCAACGTCCGCAGCCGCGGCGCCGCCGCTTTCTTGCCCGTGTCCATGGCGAGGAAATCCTCGCCGCGACTCTGTTCGCCTTGTGCCTTCTCATCGTCTCGGCGCAGCATCTGCTGGCCCACGAATACAAGGTCGGCGGCCTGCTCATCGACCACCCCTGGACACGGGCCACGCCGCTCGGCTCGGACATGGGGGCGGGCTTTCTCGCCATCCACAATTCCGGTGACACGGCCGATCGCCTGCTCTCCGCCGCGGCGCCCTTCACCCGGCGTGTGGAGCTTCAGGAGATGACCATGAAGGACGGGCTGATGCGCATGATGCCCATCAAGGGCGGGCTGGAGATTCCGGCCGGCGGCACCCTCGTGCTGGAGCCGAGCGGCCACCACCTCGTCTTCATCGACCTGAAGGAGCAGCTCAAGGAGGGTGAGATGCTGGATGCCACGCTCACCTTCGAGAAGGCCGGCAAGGTCAAGATCCAGTACAAGGTCGAGGCCATCGGCGCGACCGCCATCGACAAGATGCACCACCCGCTGGGCCAGTGAGCGGAGCGCCCGCTCTCAGCGGCGGGCGAACCACCCCTGCATCAGCGGCAGCACGATGTAGCGCGCGGCGAGGGCACCGATGAGCGCGCCCAGGGTGCTGGCGACCCAGTTCTCGACCAATGACGTCCGGCCGGGAA
>JAEWBL010000127.1 GCA_023391175.1 Pseudomonadota bacterium | reverse complement strand
AAGTCGTAGACGTGGCGGATGGAGGCGAGTGCGAAGGCGTTGCCGTCCGCCTGCGCGGCCGCGCTCGGCGGCAGCAGCGCGCCCACGTCCTGGCCGATCACGAGGCGGCTGGAGGGGCCATAATTGGCGTTGGACTGGTAGCGCACGCCCACCTGCCCGTAGACGCTCCACTGATTGGTGGAGAGACGGCGGTCGATCTCCACCAGATAGGCGGCGATGTTGTCCCGCTCCTGGCCGGTCAGTTCCGGCGACTGGGCGATGGGCTCGAAATAGGCCCGCGCGGATTCGTAGGCGCCCAGCCGGTAATAGAGCCGCGCCAGTTCGAGGCGCACGCGCACCAGCTTGGGATTGTAGAAAAGGATGCGTTCGTAGACGCCGATGGCCGCTTCGTAGTCGCCGACCTCCACCGCGCGCCGGGCGAGGCGGAAAGCGAGATCCACGTCCGCCGGACGCTTTAGCGACTGATCGAACAGGGCGTTGAATTCCGGGTCCGCGTCCGCCAGTGCGGTCTGTTGCGCCGCCAGCGCCGGCCCCATCATCGCGCACAGAGTTGCAGCCAGCACCGCGCCGCGCACGGTCGCCCGCGCGCCCAAGCCATCCCGGCTCGGGTCCGCACCCCGAGTATTGTACCGCTTTACCAGCATGCCTGACCATCCGGCTCTTGCTGGCAAGGCCCCGCCCCTTGCCCGTGAAGCGATCCTTACCATTGCGTGTGACGGAAGGGGATTCCACGTCACCCGCCAAGCTAAGGATTCATGCGCATTTCCGGAGGGCAAAAGCATTTTTGCCACAGGCGCATAGGACACGCGCCACGATCATACCGCCGCCAATCGCTGCTCTCGCGATTTGCGGAAGACGCGATGGACGCGACGGACGCCGGCGCATTTTCGGATTGCATGCATGCAATTCAATCCAGCTTTCAATCCGAAATTGCTTGCATAGATTGATGTCCAACGGCGGCTGCGGTGCCGCCCAGAGGATCAAGGAGCAGACCATGCGCAGCATCGGACTTCATCACGTGACCGCCATCGCCGGCCCGGCCCGTCGCAATCTCGACTTTTACACCCGCACCCTCGGGCTGCGGCTGGTGAAGAAGACCGTCAATTTCGACGATCCCGGCACCTATCATTTCTATTTCGGCGACGCCGCCGGCTCGCCCGGCTCCATCCTCACCTTCTTCCCCTGGGAAGCCGCCGGCATCGGCCGGGCGGGCGTAGGCGAGACGCAGGAAACTGCGTTCCGCATCCCCGAGGCAGCGGTGAGCTACTGGACCGAACGCCTCGTCACCGCCGGCCTGTCCCCGGACCTGCCGGAGAAGCGCTTCGGTGAGACCGTTATCGCCTTCAAGGATCCGGACGGGATGCGCATCGCCCTCGTCGGCGTCCCCGGCATCGAGGCCGAGCCGGCCTGGGCCGGCGGCGAGGTGCCCGAGGCGAACGCCATCCGCGGCATGCACTCGGTGACCCTCCTTCTGAAGGAAGCCGGCGCCACCGCGGACATTCTCACCGACGTGTTCGGCTTCGAGGAGGCCGGCCGCGAGGGCACCCGCATCCGCTACCGGGCGCCGGGCGTGGCTGTCGGGGGCATCGTGGACATCCGCGAGGCCGGCGGCTTCCTCTCCGGCCGTCAGGGTCGCGGCAGCGTCCACCACATCGCCTTCCGCGCCGCCGACGACGCGGCCCAGGCCGAGATGGTGGAGAAGCTGACGGCCCGCCACGGCCGCCACGTCACCGAGCAGCGGGACCGGAACTACTTCCGCTCCGTCTACTTCCGCGAGCCCGGCGGCGTCCTGTTCGAGATCGCCACCGACGATCCCGGCTTCGCCGTGGACGAGGCGCCCGAGCATCTCGGCGAGGCGCTGAAGCTGCCGGCCCAGTACGAGGCGCATCGCGCCGAGATCGAGCGGGTCCTGCCGCAGGTCGCCTGATCGGACAGGCCCGACACCCCCATCATCGCCCGGCCGCGCCAGCGGCCGGGCCGGAAAGGAACTGCCCCAATGACTACGCTTGCCGCCCCCGCGCGGGGCGCCCTCTCCTTCACCCATCGCTTCGTGCCGGCGACCGATCCGGCCGCCGCGCCTCTGCTGCTGCTCCACGGCACCGGGGGTGACGAGAACGACCTCATCCCCCTCGGGCGGATGCTCTCGCCCGGCGCAGCCCTGCTTTCGCCCCGTGGCAAGATCAGTGAAGGCGGGATGCCGCGCTTCTTTCGCCGGCTGGCGGAAGGCATCTTCGATGAAGAGGATGTGGTGCGGCGCGCCCACGAGCTGGCCGATTTCATCGGCGAAGCGCGCACCGCCTATGGCCTTGCCGCCCCGCTGGCGGTGGGATTCTCCAACGGCGCGAACATCGCCGCGGCCATGCTGATGCTGCGTCCGGACGTGCTCTCCGGCGCGGCCTTGCTGCGGGCCATGGTGCCGCTGGCGAACCCGCCGACAGGCACGCTTCCGGGAACGCCGGTGCTGATGCTCTCGGGAGCCGCCGATCCCATCGTGCCCGCCGCCAATGCGGCCCGCCTCGCCGCGCAGCTCAATGAGCGCGGCGCCCGCGTGGAGCACCGCGTGCTGCCGGGTGGCCACGGCCTCACGCCCACCGACATGACGGCCATGCGCGACTTCCTCGCGCGCACGGGCGCCGCGGCGGCCTGAGGCTCAGCGCGCCGGCTTGGCCGAGGCCGTGCCGCCACTGCCCTGCTTCGCGGCGGCAATGATGGCCGGCGCCAGGGCATCGGCCAGGCAGGTGTAGCCGGCGTCGTTCATATGGAAGCTGTCCCACGACAGGGTGCCGCGGAACCCCTTGGGGTCTTCCGCGGCCCACTGCTTCATCATCGCGTAGCGGCGCAGCAGCGGCACGCCGCGCGCCGAGGCCGCCGCATTCACCGCCGCGACGAACGCCTCATAGCGGCCGAGATCGTTGATGCCGGGGAAATACTGCTGGTCGATGACCACCACCGCCGCGCCGGACGCCGCGATGGCGGCGAGGCCATCGGCGACAGTCGCGCGCAGCCGGGCCGGATCGCCGCCGAAGATCACGTCGTTCGTCCCCACCTGCCACAGCACCAGATGCGGCGCCGGCTGGGTCTGCACGAGCGACTGGAGGCGCGCCAGCGTGGACGGCCCGGTCTCGCCGGAGACGCCGGCATTCACCATGACCACCCGCCCCTCGCCCAGGGCAGCCGTAAGGCGGCGGGCGAGCTGGCTCGGATAGTTGGTATCGCCACTCGATGCGCCCACGCCGGCCGTGGTGGAGGAGCCGATGGCGAGGATGCGCAGAGGCTGGCCCTCCCTGAGCGCCCGCGCCCCCGCAGGCATCGCCAACGCCGGCGAGGGTCGCGCCGTGCAGCCGGCGGCAAGGACAGCGCTCGGCGTGCCGGCGACAAGGGCGCCGCCCAGAACGGCGAGCAGCGGGATGGCAAGGAAGCGAAGGCAGCGCATGGGGAAGGACCGATCCGGATGAGACGGCGCCCGCCGGCGGGCACCGGGCCGGATTGAACCCAAGGTGTCCGCGGCGTCAACTGCAAAGCTCTGCCGGGCGCCCTGCGCGACCGCGCCTCACTCCGCCGCGCGCAACGGCGATGCCCCGCCTTGCGCCGGCCCGGCGACCTCAGGGCGGGGATCGACCCACCGGCCCGCCTCGATCTCGGCGATCTGCCGCGAGACATCGCGCACCACCTTTCGGGAAAAGGTGCCGAGGTGCATGTAGAACAGCGCCAGCGAAAGCAGCTGTTCCAGCCTGTCCAGCCGCTTCAGCCCCCGCAGCGCCACCAGCCAGATGTGGACCGCCACGCGCGGATGGCGCCACGCTACGGTGGCGAGCACGCCGAACAGCCGCGCGAGATCTGCAACCAGCTGCCGGACATCGACGGGCGCTGGCGGGGCCGGCGGCTCGCTCGAGGCGGCGTCCCCCGCCTGCCGCCCGACCAGCTCCGAGAGCCGGCGGATGCGGCCGAAGAAGGCGCCCGGCGCATACACCCGGGCATAGACCTCGCGGTAGCGCCGCAGCACGTCGATGCGCGGCTCCAGGGTCGCGAAATTGAGGCCCGCGCCGGTCTGGTCCCCGTGGCGGAAGTCCTCTTCCTTGAGCGGGAACATGCGCCCTTCCCGCTCCAGCTTGCGGGAGAGCTGGGTGTCGGGGAGCGCATAGAGCAAGCCCAGCGAAACCACCGGGATGGCCGCCTCCTCGATCAGCTCCGCCATGGCGTCCGCCGCGTCGGGCGACTCATTGTCGAAGCCGACGATGAAGCCGGCGATCACCACGATTCCCGCCGCATAGATCCGGTGCACGCTGGCGGCGATATCCCGCCTCGTGTTCTGCTTCTTCTGGGTCGAGCGCAGCACCTCGGGATCGGGGCTCTCGATGCCCACGAACACGAGATAGAACCCGGCCTGCGCCATGAGATCGAGCAACGCGGAATCATCGGCGAGGTTGAGCGACGCCTCGGTGGAGAAATGGAACGGGTGACCGTGCGCCCGCTGCCATTCGATCAGGTGCGGCAGGAAGGCTTTGACCGCTTTCTTGTTGCCGATGAGGTTGTCGTCGACAAAATCCACATGGCCGCGGTAGCCGAGCGCATACAGGGCCTCCAGTTCGGCCAGCATCTGCGCCGTCGTCTTGGTGCGTGGCACCCGCCCGTAAAGCTCGATGATGTCGCAGAATTCGCAGGTGAAGGGGCAGCCGCGGGAAAACTGCACGCCCACGAACAGATAATCCGGCAGGTTGAGCAAATCGAAGCGCGGCACCGGCGTTCGGGTCACGTCCGGCCGCTCCTCGGGAGCCGTGATGAGGCCGGACCGGGCACCGCCCTCCCAGGCTGCGACGAACGCGTCGAGGGTCGCCTCGGCCTCGCCGAGGACACGGAAATCAGCAGCCGCATAGGCCTCGGGGCTGGAGGACACATCCGGCC
>JAEWBL010000078.1 GCA_023391175.1 Pseudomonadota bacterium | reverse complement strand
ATCTGTGGGGTGGCCGCTCCAGCCTCGGCATCGACTGCTCGGGCCTGGTGCAGACCGCGCTCGCCGCCACCGGTGTGCGGGCTCCGCGCGACAGCGACATGCAGGAAAAGGCCATCGGCACGGCGATTCCGCTCGATGCGCCCGTCAAACGCGGCGATCTCCTGTTCTGGCCGGGACATGTGGGCATAGCCGAGGACGCGGAAACACTCCTGCATGCCAACGCCTTCCACATGGCGGTGGCGCGCGAGCCGCTGACCGGCGCGCGGGAGCGCATCAAGGCCGCGGGCCTCGACCTCAGGACCATCCGCCGGCCGGGCTGAAGGCTCCCGCATCGGCCATCCGCGCATCAACCGTGGGCGATCACCCGGTCGCGGCCGGCGCGCTTCGCCTCGTAGAGCGCTGCATCTGCGGCGGCGATCAGGGCGTCCGGGCTCCCCTCCGCCGTCGGCACCACCGAGGCGACGCCGAAGCTGGCCGTCACTCGCCGCCGCGGGGCGGCGGGATGCTCGATGGCAAGTTCGGCGAGGAGACGCCGCACGTCCTCGGCGAAGGAGACGCCGGCGACGACGTCGGCGCCCGACATGAGCACGACGAACTCCTCGCCACCATAGCGCGCCACGAGATGCGAGGTGCCGGCCGCCGCCGCCGACAGCATCCGCGATACCGCCCGCAGCGCCTCGTCCCCCTGGAGGTGGCCGCGGGTATCGTTGAAGGCCTTGAAGTGGTCCACGTCCAGCATCACCAGCGTGAGCGGCATCCCCTCGCCGCGCGCCCGCACCCAATCCTGCGAGAACTGCACGTCGAAGGTGCGGCGGTTGGCGAGTCCGGTGAGTCCATCCGTCCGCGCCAGCGAGGCGAGGCGCCCGTTCATGGTCCGCAGTTCGTTGTTGCGCTGGGACAGGCGCCGCGCCATCTCGTTGAAGGCATTGACCAGGGGGGCAAATTCCGCGACGCCCATGTCCTTCACATGGTCCGCCTCGCCGCGCCCCACCGCCGCGACAGCCCGCGTGAGGCGGGCGATGGGCGCGATCACGATCCGCTCCTCCGCAACCCAGGCTAGCAGCAGGAAACAGGCCAGCGCGACGAAATACGCCAGCGCCGTCGAGCGGACCTTGCTGTCGATCGGCCCCACCGCCTTCGCCGTCTCGATACCCACGGCGATGCTGATGGGCAGGGGACCGAAGCTTTCGAACGCGAAGATGCGCTCCTTGCCGTCGTAGCCGGGCACCCTGACGATGCCGGCCGCTTCCCCTCTCACCGCGCGCGTCAGGGGGTGATCGGGAAAGCTGTGCTCGACGATGTCCGGCATGGTTGGGTAGCGCACCAGCACGGTACCGTTGATGCCGATGAGATCGACCACCACGCCCAGTTCCACGGCGCTTCCGGCCGCGATCCTCGACAGCCATTGGAGGTCGAGCACCACGCCGGTCACGGCACGCACCGCGCCGCCGGGCCCGCGCTCCGCCCGCATCAGGAAGACCGAATTGCGCCCGCTCACCCGCGAGACGAACATCCCGGTCATCATTGACCCCTCCGAGGCGATGGCCTCCTGGAAATAGTCCCGCTCGGCGATGTTCACGCCGAGCGCGAGGGGGGCGTGGGCGCAACGGACGATGCCCGCCGCATCAGCGACGAAGACGCCCTGGATGCCGGCAACCTCGTCCGCGAGCCGGGAGAGGTAGCGATTGCAGGCGGTCGGATCCTCCATCAGCCGGTCGGCCGTGCGGGATACGACTTCCAGCGTGGTCAGCGCCCGGGCGATGCCTTCAAGCTGCGCCAGCTTGGCGCTGCGGGCGAAGCCGCGCACGTCCTCCTCAAGGGCGGCAACCTGATCCTGGCGCTCGGCCATCAGGGCAAGCATCCGCTCGACCGACAAGGGCACGGCAACGAGGCAGACCAGGAACAGCACGCGCAGACGCAGGCTCGAACGCCGTCCGGGCGCGGCGCCGCCGTCTCCCCCGATACGCTCGACCATGCCGGCCCGCCCCCCTGCCGCCCGGGAACTTGAGCCGAGCCGCCGTCTCCTTCTACCCGCTTCTTGATTGGAAGGGGAGATCGGTTCATGTCCTCGTCTGCGGGCACAGGGCCGGCGCAAAGGCGGGAGCAGGAACATGAACGACGGCGGAAGGGCGCCGGAAAGCGCAGTCCGGCTTGCGGCGGTGCGCCGCGAGATCGCCGAGAGCTGCGCGGAATGCGGCCGTCCGACCGATCAGGTGACACTGGTCGCCGTGTCCAAGACCTTTCCGGCGGAGGACATCCGGCCGGTGCTCGACGCCGGCCAGAGGGTGTTCGGCGAGAACCGGGTGCAGGAGGCGCGGGACAAATGGCCCGACCTCAGGCAGGACTACCCCGATGCGGAACTCCACCTCATCGGCCCGCTCCAGTCCAACAAGGCGCGGGAAGCGGTCGCCCTGTTCGACGTCATCCATACTGTCGACCGCCCGAAGATCGCCGCCGCATTGGCGGAAGAAATGTCGCGCCAGAACCGTCGGCCGCGGCTGTTCGTGCAGATCAACACCGGTGCCGAGCCGCAGAAGGCGGGCGTGTTGCCGGAAGATGCCGATGCCTTCATCGCCCAATGCCGGGATATCCACAGGCTTGAGATCGCCGGACTGATGTGCATTCCGCCCGCCGAGGACGTGCCCGACCCGCACTTCGCCCTCCTCGCCGAAATCGCTGCCCGCAACGGCATTTCGGGCCTTTCCATGGGCATGAGCGCCGACTTTTCCGCCGCCATCCGCCAGGGCGCCACCCACGTGCGGATCGGCAGCGCCATCTTCGGCCACCGTCCCACGCCGGAGAAGGCTTGAAGTCCCCCGCATTCGCCGCTATAGAGCCCTCCTCCTCGCGAGATGCTCCCATCGTCTAGCGGTCTAGGACGTCGCCCTCTCACGGCGAAAACAGGGGTTCGAGTCCCCTTGGGTGCGCCATTATCCACTCAACTCCAATGACTTACCCACCGTGATACACACGCGGGGCACGTTTATGGGGAAATGGATCCAGCGGGCTCCTGTTTGCGGGAGACCCGCCGCGACATTGTCCAATATGGGACAACTATCGCAGCAGAGCCGCATCCGGCGCCGCACGAGACGTAAGCTCGTTCGTTGTGTGGCCCGCAGCGCAAGGCTTGTGGTCAATGCTCCGGTCAGCCTCGTGCTCGCTTCAGGCGGGGACGATCGGGCAGAAATTCCACATGGCGCGCTTTCACGTTATTTCCACCACGGATTTGGCCTTCTCGGCGAAGGTAGCTTGAGCAGCCCCCGGTAAAGGCATTTTTTAGGACCTCACTTCGCCCCCACCGAGGGGTTCGCGGCGGAAATCCCGGATGCGTGGCTGCGCCCTTTGAACAAAAGGCGTCTAAATACAGCATCTATAATACGGCACATATTATAGACACTTCGGCCGCGCGGATTCTTATTGACATACATCAATTATAATTCAGACACGATTGCTTCGCGAAACTTATGCAAATGGCTTCTAGTGTGCGACGGAAACGAACTTTCCAGTCGTCGCGCGGGAAGCCGCGCGCCGGGGAGCGGCGCATGTTCAAGCTTCAGAATCAGCGGGCTCTTGTGGTGGGCGTGGCCAACGACCAGTCCATCGCCTGGGGCTGCGCCAAGGCCCTGCACGAGCAGGGGGCGGATGTCGCCATCACCTATCTCAACGAGCGGGCCGAGGCGCACGTCCGCCCGCTCGCCGAAATCATCGGCGCCGAAATCATCCTGCCCCTCGACGTGAGCGTCCCCGGCCAGCTTGAAGCGGTCTTTGCCGAGATCACGGCCCGCTGGGGCCGGCTCGACACCCTTTTGCACTCCATCGCCTTCTGCCCGAAGGAGGATCTGCACGGCCGGGTGATCGATTGCTCCGCGGAGGGCTTCGCCAAGGCCATGGACGTCTCCGTCCATTCCTTCCTGCGCATGATCCGCCTCGCCGAACCGCTGATGCGCGAGGGCGGCACCTGCATGACCGTCTCCTTCTACGGGGCCGAGAAGGTGGTCGAGCACTACAACATCATGGGGCCGGTGAAATCCGCCCTCGAATCCGTGGTGCGGTACGCGGCGGCGGAAATGGGCGAGAAGCGCATCTCCGTCCATGCCCTCTCGCCCGGCCCGCTGAAGACCCGCGCCGCCTCCGGAATCGGCCATTTCGACGACCTTCTCACCGCCGCCGCCGAGCGGGCGCCGACCCACCTCCTTGCCTCCATCGAGGACGTAGGGGCTTTCGCCGCCTTCCTCGCCAGCCGCGAGGCCGCCAACGTCACCGGCGGTGTCCACCAGATCGACGGCGGCTACAGCATCATCGGCTGAGCCGCGGCCTCCCTCGTCTCCGCATTTCCTTCCGCCGCCGCCCCGGGGGGCGGCCCACACTGAAGGCGCCCCGAGCATGAAACGTGAGAACAGGACATTCAGCGAGCTTCAGGTCGGCGACAGCGCGGAACTGCGCCGCGTCTGCACGGCGGACGATCTGTTCGTGTTCGCCACCGCGTCGGGCAACCACAATCCGCTGCACCTGCCCGGCTACGATCTCGACCAGGATGGCCGGCAGGACGACGTGACGGCGCCGGCCATGTGGGTGGGCTCGCTCATCTCTGCGGTGCTGGGAAACATCCTGCCCGGCGCCGGCACGCGCTACCGTTCCCAGAATTTCGAATTCCTTGGCCGCGCCAAGGCCGGCGACGATCTCGTCGTCCGCGTGCGTCTCACCGAGAAACGGGACGACGGCGACGTCGTGCTTTCCACGACGGTCCATCGGGAGGAGCCGGAAGAGCTGCTGCTCAGGGGCGAGGCGGTGGTGACGGCGCCGCAGACCAAGATCGAATATGAGGAGCAGCACATTCCCGGCCTCCTCGTCGAGCGCCATCGCCACTTCGACGCACTCGTCGCGCGGGCCGAGACGCTGGAGCCGCTCACGGTGGCGGTGGTGGCGCCGGAGGAGCCGAACTCCCTCGGCGGCGCGCTGCTGGCGGCGCGGCATCACCTCATCACGCCCATTCTCATCGGCTCGCGCGTGAGGATCGAGGCGGCCGCGAAGGAGACGGACGAGACACTCGACGGCGTCGAGATCATGGACGTGGCCGACCATGCCGCCGCGTCGAACCTTGCGGTGGACCTCGTGGCCCAGCACCGGGCCGGCGCACTCATGAAGGGCCACCTGCACACGGACGAACTGTTACACGCCGCCCTGCGCAAGGAGAACGGCCTGCGCACGGGGCGTCGCTTCACCCACATCTTCGTCATGGACGTACCGGGGCTCGCGCACCCGCTGCTGGTGACGGATGCCGCCATCAACATCCAGCCCGACCTCGCCACCAAGATCGACATCGTGCAGAACGCCATCGATCTCGCCATCTCCCTCGGCATCCCGCAGCCCAAGGTCGGCGTCCTGTCGGCGGTGGAGACCGTGAATCCGCAGATCCCCTCCTCCGTGGACGCGGCGCTCCTGTCCAAAATGGCGGAGCGTGGCCAGATCACCGGCGGCCTCGTGGACGGGCCGCTCGCCATGGACAATGCGATAGACGTCGCCGCCGCCCGCACCAAGGGCATCGTTTCTCCCGTCGCCGGCCATGCCGAAATCCTGGTGGTGCCCAACCTCGATGCCGGTAACATGGTTGCCAAGCAGCTCACCTACGTTTCCCATGCCGAGGGAGCGGGGCTGGTGATGGGAGCGAAGGTGCCGATC
>JAEWBL010000076.1 GCA_023391175.1 Pseudomonadota bacterium | reverse complement strand
GAGGAGACGCGCTATTACCTCAACGGCATCTATCTCCACGTGACCGATGCCGGGGGAAAGCAGATGCTGCGCGCGGTCGCCACCGATGGCCACCGCCTGGCCCAGGCCGAGCTTGAGGCGCCGGCCGGCGCGCAGGGCCTGCCGGGCGTGATCGTGCCGCGCAAGACCGTCGCCGAGATCCAGAAGCTGCTGGAGGACAAGGAGGCGGAGGTCACCATCTCCCTCTCCGCCACCAAGATCCGCGTGCAGGTTGGCGCCATCGTGCTCACCTCCAAGCTGATCGACGGCACCTTCCCGGACTATGGCCGGGTGATTCCCCAGGGCAACGACAAGACCCTCATCGTCGACAAGGATGAGTTCGCCGCCGCCGTGGACCGCGTGTCCACCGTGTCCAGCGAGCGCGGCCGCGCGGTGAAGCTGTCGCTGGGCGACGGCAAGATGGTTCTGTCCGTCACCAACCCCGATTCGGGCAGCGCCACCGAGGAGCTGGAGGTGGACTACACCGCAGAGCCCCTCGATATCGGCTTCAACTCCCGCTATCTGCTCGACATCACCTCCCAGCTCGAAGGCGACACGGCCGAGCTGAAGCTCGCCGATCCCGGCTCGCCCACCCTGGTGCGCGATTCCACCAAGACGGATGCGCTCTACGTCCTCATGCCCATGCGGGTGTGAGGCCATGGGGCTGGCCCGGCACGCCTGATGCCGCGGCGATCGTGACACCATGCCCCACGCCGCCATCTTGAAGCTGTCTCTCACCGGCTTCCGCTCCTATCCGGCGGCGCAGGTCGCGGTGGAAGCGCGCGCCATCGTGCTCACCGGCCCGAACGGCGCCGGCAAGACGAACATCCTCGAAGCGCTGTCCTTCCTCTCCCCCGGCCGCGGCCTGCGCCGGGCGCAACTCGTCGACGTGGGCCACCGCCCACCCGGAGCGCACCCGCCGGACGCAACCGGTGCGCCCTGGGCGGTCTCCGCCTTCATCGAGGGCGCACTGGGCGAGGTCCGCCTCGGCACCGGCTACGATCCGGCGCAGGAGGGCGGGCAGCGCCGCTGCCGTATCGACGGCGAGGCTGTGCCCTCGGCCAACGCCTTCCTCGATCATCTCAAGGTGCTCTGGCTGACGCCGGAGATGGACGGCCTGTTCCTTGGCCCGCCCGGCGACCGCCGCCGCTATCTCGACCGGCTGGTGCTCGCGGTGGACGCCTCCCACGGCACACGGGTCAACGGCCTCGAACGCGCCCTGCGCTCCCGCAACCGGCTGCTGGAGGAGAACGGCTCCGCCCGCTTCCTCGATGCGGTGGAGCACGAGGTGGCCGAGCTGGCGGTGGCGGTGGCCGCCGCGCGGCTGGAGACGGTGGCGCGGCTCTCGGCGGAGATCGCCGCCCATCGCGACGAGGCCTCCCCCTTTCCCTTCGCCGAGCTCGCCCTCGACGGCGCGGTGGAGCGCCTGATCGCGCAGCATCCGGCGCTGGAGGTGGAGGACCGCTATCGCGCACTGCTGCGCGACAATCGCCCGCGGGACCGCGCCGCCGGGCGCACGCTGGAAGGCCCCCACCTGACCGATCTGGAGGTGAGCCATGGCGAGAAGCGCCTGCCCGCCGCCCGCTGCTCCACCGGCGAGCAGAAATCCCTGCTGATCGGCCTCACCCTGTCCCACGCCCGGCTGGTGGGGAGCATGCAGGGCCTCTCACCGGTGCTGCTGCTGGACGACGTGGTGGCCTATCTCGACTCGGAGCGGCGCGCCGGCCTGTTCGAGGCGCTCGCGCGGCTCGGGGCGCAGGTCTGGATGACGGGGGCCGACCCCTCCGCATTCGCCGCGCTGGAGACGGCGGCGCGCTTCACCGTCGCACCGGGCGCGATCACGCGGGCCTGAACTTTCGACAAGCTTGGCGGATGGACGGGAGAGTCCTAAAAGAGGGTATGCCAATCCGTGCCGCCACCCCCGCCGACATTCCCGCCATCACCGCCATCTATGACGAGGCGGTCCGCAATGGCACCGCCTCCTTCGAGCTGGAACCGCCGGGTCCCGAGGAGATGGCGCGCCGCCAGGCCGCGCTCATGGAGGGCGGCTATCCCTATCTGGTGCTGGAAGAAGACGGCAAGGTGCTGGGCTATGCCTATGCCAGCGCCTTCCGGCCGCGCGTCGCCTATCGCTACACGGTGGAGAATTCCATCTATGTGGACGAGGCGGCCCGGGGCCAGAAGGTCGGCCGCCGGCTGCTTGAGGCGCTGATCGCCGAATGCGAGGCACTGGGCTTCCGCCAGATGGTGGCGGTGATCGGCGACAGCGGCAATGCCGGCTCCATCGCGCTGCACCGCGCCTGCGGCTTCGGCTCCATAGGCACCCTGCCGGCCACCGGCCTCAAGTTCGGCCGGTGGATCGATACGGTCCTGATGCAGCGCGCCCTCGGCGAGGGCGCGAGCACCATTCCCGCGGACGCCGACCTCCTCAAGGGCTGAGGTCAGCGGGTAATCAGCGTGCCGGCGCCGTGGTCGGTGAGCAACTCCAGCAGCACGGCGTGGGGCACCTTGCCGTCGAGGATCACGACGCCCTCCACGCCCTTCTCCAAAGCGTAGATGCACGTCTCCACCTTGGGGATCATGCCCCCCGAGATGGTGCCGTCCGCGATCAGCGCATGGGCCTCGGCGATGGTGAGGCGCGGGATGAGCTGCTTGTTACGGTCGAGCACGCCGGGCACGTCGGTGAGCATCAGCAGGCGCTTGGCGCCCAGCGCGCCGGCGATGGCCCCGGCGAAGGTGTCGGCGTTGACGTTGTAGGTGCCGCCGTCCACCGCGGCCGCCACCGGCGCCAGCACCGGCACGAGGTCGCGGCCCAGGATCTGGTCGAGCACCATGGTGTCCACGGTGTCGGGCTCGCCCACGAAGCCGAGGTCCACCACCTGCTCGATCTTGCTGTCGGGATCGACCACCACGCGGCTCGCCTTGCGGGCGCGCACCATGTTGCCGTCCTTGCCGCACAGGCCGATGGCCTTGCCGCCGGCCTCGTTGATGAAGCCGACGATCTGCTTGTTGATGGCGCCGGCGAGCACCATCTCGACGATCTCCACCGTGGCCTTGTCGGTGACGCGCAGGCCGGCGGCGAACTCGGACTTGATGCCGAGCTTCTGCAGCATGGCGCCGATCTGCGGGCCGCCGCCGTGGACCACCACGGGGTTCACCCCCGCCTGCTCCAGCAG
>JAEWBL010000027.1 GCA_023391175.1 Pseudomonadota bacterium | reverse complement strand
TCTTCGGCCAGAACCCCGGCACCAACTCGCCGCGCATGATGACCGAGCTGCGCAACGCCTCGCGGCGCGGCGCCACCATCATGTCGTTCAACCCCTTCCGCGAGCGCGCGCTGGAGCGCTTCCAGGCGCCGCAGAACCCGGTGGAGATGGCGACGCTGACCTCCACGCCCATCTCCTCGCGCATCTTCCAAGTGCGCGTGGGCGGGGACGTTGCGCTCCTCAAGGGCATGATGAAGCATCTCGTGGCGGCGGATGATGCGGCCCGCGCGCTCGAACTGGCGCCGGTGCTCGACTGGGACTTCATCCGCGGCCACACCGCCGGCATCGACGCCCTCGTCGCCGACCTCGCCGCGACAGCGTGGGAGGACATCGAGCGCAAGAGCGGCATCGCCCGCGCCGATATCGAGAGGGCGGCCGAGGCCTACATGCGGGCGGAGCGCGCCATCCTCGTCTACGGCATGGGCATCACCCAGCATCGCCACGGCACCAGGAACGTGCAGCAGATTGCCAATCTCGCGCTGCTCAAGGGCAATGTGGGGCGCGAGGGCGCCGGCATCTGCCCGGTCCGCGGCCATTCCAACGTGCAGGGCGACCGCACGGTGGGCATCACCGAGGTGCCCTCCGACGCGCTGCTCGCGGCCATAGAGGCCCGCTTCGGCTTCACCCCGCCGCGGGCGTTCGGCCACAACGTGGTCACCGCGCTGGAGGCCATGCTGCGGGGCGAGACCAAGGTGTTCGTCGGCCTCGGCGGCAATTTCGCCGCCGCCATCCCGGACTGGCAGCTGACCCAGGCGGCCATGCGCCGGCTGGAACTCACCGTCCACATCGCCACCAAGCTCAACCGCAGTCACCTCGTCCACGGGCGCGACGCGCTGATCCTGCCCTGTCTGGGGCGCACCGAGATCGACATGCAGGCGAGCGGGCCGCAGTCGGTGACGGTGGAGGATTCCATGTCCATGGTCCACGCCTCCACCGGCCACAATCCGCCGGCCTCCGAGCATCTGAAGAGCGAGCCGGCGATCGTCGCCGGCATGGCGCGGGCGACGATCGGCAGCGGCTCGAAGGTGAACTGGGAGGCGCTGACCGCCGATTACGCGCGCATCCGCGAGGACATCGAGGCGGTGTTTCCCATCTTCCAGGGCTACAACGCCCGCATCAAGCAGCCGGGCGGCTTCCACCTCACCTCCACTGCCCGCGAGCGCATCTGGGCGACGGCGTCCGGCAAGGCGAACTTCATCGTCTGCGAGGGCCTGTGCGAGGACCCCGGCGTCACCGGCCACCCGCTCTGGCTCACCACCATCCGCAGCCACGACCAGTACAACACCACCCTCTATTCGCTCTCCGACCGGTATCGCGGCGTCCATGGCGCGCGCGATGTGATCTTCCTTGGCGCCAAGGAGATGGAAAAGCGCGGCCTGAAGCCGGACGACCGCGTGGACATCGTGACCCTCTCCACCGACGGCATCGAGCGCGCGGTGCGCGGCTTCCGCGTCGTCCTCCATCCGTTCCCGGAGGCGAGCTGCGCGGCCTACTACCCGGAAACGAACCCCCTCGTGCCGCTCTACGCGCACGATCCGCAGAGCTTCACCCCGGCCTCGAAGGGCGTCCCCGTGCGCCTCGTGAAGTCCGCCCCCGCCACCGGAGCGAAATGACCATGGATGCCCTTGCGCTCTCGCGCCTGCAATTCGCCTTCACCGTCGGCTTCCACATCCTCTGGCCGACGCTCACCATCGGCACCGCCTGGTTCGTCACCCTCCTCAGCTTCCTGTGGTGGCAGACCAGCAAAACGGTCTACCGCGATCTCATGCGCTTCTGGATGCGCCTGTTCGCCCTCGTGTTCGGCATGGGGGTGGTGACCGGCATCGTGCTGAGCTACCAGATCGGCACCAACTGGGCCGGCTTCTCGCGCTCCGTCGCCAACGTGCTCGGCCCGCTCCTCGCCTATGAGACCATGACCGCCTTCTTCCTGGAGGCGGGCTTCATCGGCATCATGCTGTTCGGCGAATCCCGCGTGTCGAAGGGGACGCACTTCTTCGCCTGCCTCATGGTGGCGGGCGGCGCGCTCATCAGCACCACCTGGATCATCGCTGCCAACAGCTGGATGCAGACGCCGGCCGGCGCCGTCGCGGATGCCGGGGACATCTTCCATGTGGTGGACTGGTGGCAGGTGATCTTCACCGCCTCCTTCCCCTATCGCCTCGCCCACATGGTGTGCGCCAGCTTCCTCACCTGCGCCTTCATGATCGCGGGCGTCTCCGCCTTCCATCTGTGGCGCGGCCAGCATGTGGCCGCCTCGCGCACCGCCTTCTCCATGGCCCTGTGGCTGGCGCTGGTGCTGGCGCCGCTGCAGATCTTCATCGGCGACCTGCACGGCCGCAACACGCTGGTGGAACAGCCCACCAAGCTCGCCGCCATGGAGGGCCTGTGGGACACCACGCGCGGACCGGCCATGACGGTCATCGCCTGGCCGGACATGGCGGCGCAAAAGAACCTCTACGCGCTGGAAATCCCCCACCTCGCCAGCCTCTACCTCACCCACAGCTGGGACGGCGAAGTGCAGGGCCTGAAGGCAGTGCCGCCCGCCGACCAGCCCAACGTGCCGATCGTGTTCTTCGCCTTCCGCATCATGGCCGGCATCGGCATGCTGCTGCTGGTGACGGCGGTGACGGCGCTGGTGCTGCGGCTGCGCGGGCGGCTCTACGACACCCGCTGGTTCCAATATCTCGCCATGGCCACCACCCCGCTCGGCCTCGTCGCCGTGCTGGCCGGATGGACGGTGACGGAGGCCGGCCGGCAGCCCTGGATCATCTACGGCGTGCTGCGCACCGCCGATGCGGTCGCTCCGGTGGCCGCCGGCGCGGTGACCACCAGCCTCCTCATCTTCTTCGCCGTCTACAACCTGCTTCTCCTCGCCTTCCTCTGGTTCGCCGGACGGGTGGCGTTCAAGGGCCCGACCGACACGGCGCCCGAGGTGGCGGAGCGCCCCGGCATGGAGCGCGCCAGCGTCGGCCTCTTCACCAATTCCCCCACCCCTCCGTCGCCCGTCCCCGGCGCCGAACACGCGAAGGCCTGACCATGACCGAGCTGATGCAGGCGGACCACGTGCCGCTCCTCTTCGCCGCCGCCGCCCTCTTCTGCGTCACCGTCTACGTGCTCGCGGACGGGCTGGACCTCGGCGTCGGCATCCTCTTCCTCGCCGCCCCGCGCGATGCGGATCGCGACGTGATGATGGCCTCCATCGAGCCCGTCTGGGATGGCAACGAGACGTGGCTGGTGATGGGCGGCACGCTGCTCTTCGCCGCCTTTCCCGCCGGCTACTACATCCTGCTGCCGGCCTTCTATCTGCCCATCATGTTCATGCTGTTCGCCCTGATCTTCCGGGGTGTCGCCTTCGGCTTCCGCCTGCAGGCGACGCGCTTCCGGCCGGTGTGGGATGCCGCCTTCTTCGCCGGCTCCTTCCTCGCCACCTTCTGCCAGGGGCTCATCCTCGGCGGGCTCATCGACGGGGTGCCGGTGGCGAACGGCATGTTCGCAGGCGGCGCCTTCAGCTTCCTCAGCGTGCTCGGCGTGCTGTGCGGCATCGGCCTCGTGGGCGGCTATGCGCTTCTCGGCGCCGGATGGCTGATCTGGAAGGCGGAGGGGCCGACGCAAGTGTTCGGCCGGGAGATCGCCCGCGCGGCGCTGATCCTCACCTCCGCGATGATGCTGCTGGTGAGCCTGTGGAGCGCCTGGAGTGTGCCCGAGGTGGCGGCGCGCTGGTTTGCCGTGCCGAACCTGTTCTGGCTCGCACCGGTGCCGCTCCTCACCGTGGTGGTGATCGCCTGGATCTGGTGGGCAATCTGGAACGGCCGCGAGGCGCAGACCTTCGTGCTCGCCCTCGTGCTGTACGCCCTCGGCCTGTTCGGCCTCGTGGTGAGCCTGTGGCCCTATGTGGTGCCGCGTGAGGTCACTGTCTGGGACGGGCTGTCCGATCCCCGCTCCCTCGCCTTCCTCGGGGTGGGCGTCATGGTCATCATCCCGGTGGTGCTGGCCTATCAGGCCCATGCCTACTGGATCTTCCGGGGCAAGGTGCAGCACGAGGCGGACGGAGCCCACGGCGGCTACGGCTGATCCGCTCCGCACGCGCCATCGACCCTTCCGAAACAGGACACCCCGCGCGATGGGCCCATCGCGCGGGGTGTCC
>JAEWBL010000544.1 GCA_023391175.1 Pseudomonadota bacterium | reverse complement strand
GAGCTGTCCGCCTCCGGCGCCGAGCCCGGCACCGTGCGCGTGACGGAGACCGAGGGCCCGGTGGCGACCCTGCAGCGCCTGTGGCAGAACTCGGCCGAGTGGGGCCTGCCGCTGGGTGTCGGCGCCGCCGCCCTGTTCTTCCTGCTGCTGATGCGCGCGTCCTACGTGCGTCGCCGGGGCAACTGAGGCATCGGGGGATCGCCACCATGTCTCTCTATTGGCCCTACCTGCTCGCCGACTTCATCGTCGTTGTCGAATATGCGTCGGCGGTGGTGGCGGTCCTGATCCTCCTGTCCTCCGTCGATGACCTGTTCATCGACGCGTGGTACTGGACGCGGCGGGTGTACCGGCGGTTCGCCATCGAGCCGTTCATCCGTCCGCTGTCCGCGCAGGCCCTGTATCAGAAGGACGAGCAGCCGCTCGCCATCATGATCCCGGCCTGGCAGGAATCGGACGTGATCGCCGCCATGATCGAGAACATGGTGAGCACTCTCGATTACCGCCGCTACATGGTGTTCGTCGGAACGTATCCCAACGATCCGGCGACCATTTCCGAGGTGGAGCGCATGCGCCGGCGCTACAAGCAGCTGGTGCGCGTGGAACTGCGCCATCCCGGCCCCACCAACAAGGCGGACTGCCTCAACGCGGTGGTCCGCGCCATCTTCCAGCAGGAACAGATGAGCGGCACCGAGTTCGCCGGCCTCATCCTGCACGACAGCGAGGACGTGCTGCATCCCCTGGAGCTGCGCTTCTTCAACTATCTCCTGCCGCGCAAGGACATGATCCAGGTGCCGGTGGTGTCGCTCGAGCGCCACTGGTCGGAGCTGGTGGCCGGCATCTACATGGACGAGTTCGCCGAGTGGCACGCCAAGGACCTCGTGGTCCGTGAGAGCGTCGCCGGCTCGGTGCCATCGGCCGGGGTGGGCACCTGCTTCTCCCGCCGGGCGATGCTCCACCTTTTGTCCGACGGCACGGGCGAGGTGTTCAACACCGCGAGCCTCACCGAGGACTACGACATCAGCGCCCGCCTCTATGCGGCGAACATGCAGTCGATCATCGCCCGCCTGCCGGTGGAATACATCGTCAAGCGCGAGAGCCTGTTCGGCTTCGGCCAGGAGAAGGAAATCCTCCTTTCCATGCCGCTGTGCGTGCGCGAGTTCTTCCCCGATACGTTCCGCACCTCCTACCGGCAGAAGGCGCGCTGGTCTCTGGGCATCGCCTTCCAGGGCTGGCGGCACATGGGCTGGCGCGGCAACTGGGCGACGAAATACTTCCTGTTCCGCGACCGCAAGGGCATCGTCACCTCCCTCGTCGCGGTGCTGGCCTATGTCGTCGCCGCGCACTTCCTCCTCTTCATGGGCGCGGAGAAGCTCGGGCTGCTGCCCGCCCGCTACCCCTCCATCTTCGCCACCGAGACCTGGCTGCTGGCAGTGCTGACCGGCAACGCCGTGGCGTTCGGGCTACGGCTGGTGCAACGGTTCTACTTCGTGGCCAACGTGTATGGCTGGGAACAGGGACTGATGTCCGTTCCGCGCGTGGTCATGTCCAACTTCGTCAACTTCGCAGCCACCGTTCGGGCGTGGAAGCTGTTTCTCGGTCACCTCTTCTTCGGCCGGAAGATCGTGTGGGACAAGACCGCCCACGACTTCCCGGACCAGCTGGAGCTTGGTCAGCAGCGCCAGCGCCTGGGCGAGCTTCTGCTCACCTGGCAGGCGGTTCTGCCGGAGCATGTGGAGGAGGCCCTGGCCCTGCAGGCCGAGCGTCAGCAACCTCTCGGACGCATCCTGGTCTCGCGCGGCTGGCTCGATGAGGAGACCCTGGCGGAGGCCATGGCCTTCCAGTCCAACCTGCCGCGGACGACCGTCACCGAGGCGATGGTGCGCCAGTTCAACGATCTGCTCCCCATCGACCTGATGGTGCGGCGGCGCGTGCTGCCCATCGGGCGCGATCCCCGCGGCCGCCTGATCGTCGCGGTGCCCTCGCCCCTGGGCGACAAGGCGATGGAAGAGCTGCGCCGCGCCATCGGCGACGAGCCGCTCCAGCGCATCGCCCGCGAGAGCGAGATCAACGACGGCCTGCGCCTGCTGCGCGGCGTGACCGGCACCGCGGACGGCCAGAAGTCGCCGCCGCTGCTCGGCGACTTGCTGCTGGAGAAGGGGCTGATGCGGCGCGAAGCCTTCGAGGCCGCCATGGAGAACTACCACCCCGACGAGGATGGCCGGATCGGCGAATATCTCGTGCGTTCCGGCGTGGTGACGGAGGAAGCCCTTCGCGCCACGATCCGCGAGCAGGAACGCCGCGTCGCCGCGTCGCTCGCGCCGGTATGATCCTCGGCGCGCCCGGCAAAGCCGGCCTGACGGCCTCCGGCCGGGCCAAGTCCGGGCTGACAACGTCCGGGCGAGCCAAGTGCGGGCTGGCAACGTCCGTGCGGGCGACCTCTGACCGAGCGGGGTGCCCGTGGCGCATTTTCCCTCAAGACGCGTCATGGCGCGGCTGAGCCGCCGCGCCGCGCTCGGCCTCGGTGCTGCCGCCGCGGGCACGGGCCTTCTGGGTCTGGACCTTGCGCTGGGCGCGCGCGACCGCCGTGCCGGCGGGCTCATCGACGGCATCGTCTGGCAGGTCCATGGCGGTGCGCTCGATCCCCGCGGCGACTGGGATTTCATCGGCGCGAGGAGTCTGCTGGTGCAATGGCTGGTGGCCGACGGCACCGCCTTCGTGCCGCTGCCGAAGCTCGGCCTCAAGCTCATTGCCGACGCGCCCAACTGGAAGCGCATCGCCCGCGAGCCATGGGCCAGCCAGATCATCGCCGGCCTCGCCGGCGACTTCTCCGAGCCCAGGGCCCGCGCGAACGTGGTGGAGCTTGGCGCCCTGTCGGCCAAGGTGGCGCGGCAGAAGCTGCCGTTCCGCCCGGCCGGCTTCTATTTCCCGGTTGAGGCCGATCCCACCTGGAAGGATGTGGGGCGGATGCGCGAGGCCCTCGCCCCCATTCCGCGCCCGCTGTGGGTGAGCTGCTATGACAATTCCAACGTCGGCCCCGAGGCGCTGGCCGACTGGATCGAGCTGTGGCTGCCGCGCGACGTGGGGCTGTTCTTCCAGGACGGCTGCGGCATCTACACCCGCGCGCCGGAGGCGGCCCGCCGCTATGCGCAGGTGATCTCGCAACGTCTCGGCGCCCGCCGCTTCAAGATCATCGCCGAAGCCTTCCGGCCTTCCGGCGACGGCTCCTTCCGCGCCGCGACAGCGGCGGAGTTGCTGCCACAGCTAAAGGCATATGAGGGCTTCGAGGTCTTCGTCTTCGACGGCCCGCATTATGTGGACCGCCTCATCGTGCAGCAGTTGATGGCCGGCTGACCCGCCGCAGGCGCGTAGGCCAACGCAGCCCGCGCAGCCCACTCGGCCCGTTCGGGGCCGATGGCATCAATGCCGGAAGTGGCGCACGCCCGTGAAGACCATGGCAAGGCCGGCCTCGTCGGCGGCGGCGCTCACCTCGGCGTCGCGCATGGAGCCGCCCGGCTGGATCACCGCCGTGGCGCCGGCCTCGGCCGCGGCCAGCAGCCCGTCCGCGAAGGGGAAGAAGGCGTCCGAGGCGACCACCGAGCCCCTGGTGAGCGGCACAGAAAGGCCAGCCGCCTCGGCCGCGTCCAGCGCCTTGCGGGCAGCGATGCGGGCCGAATCCACGCGGCTCATCTGGCCGGCGCCGATGCCCACGGTGGCGAGGTCCTTCGCATAGATGATGGTGTTGGACTTCACGTGCTTCGCCACGCGGAAGGCGAAGCGCATGTCGGTCAGCTCCTGCTCGGTCGGTGCGCGCTTGGTGACGACCTTGAGGTCCAGATCATCGGCGCTGGCATTGTCCCGGCCCTGCACGAGCAGGCCGCCGGCCACGGTCTTCACGGTCAGGCCCGGCGCGCGCGGATCGGGCAGGCCGCCGGTGAGGAGCAGGCGCAAATTCTTCTTGGCGGCTACCACGGCGATGGCTTCCTCGGTGGCGTCGGGGGCGACGATCACCTCGGTGAAGATCTCCACCATGGCCCGTGCGGCCTCGGCATCCAGCGTCCGGTTCACGGCGATGATGCCGCCGAAGGCCGACACCGGATCACAGGCGAGCGCTTTCTTGTAGGCGGCGGCGAGGTCCGCGCCCTCGGCCACGCCGCAGGGATTGGCGTGCTTGACGATCACCACCGCCGCGGTGCGGGCGGGGTGGAATTCGGCCACCGCCTCGAAGGCGGCGTCGGTGTCG
>JAEWBL010000509.1 GCA_023391175.1 Pseudomonadota bacterium | reverse complement strand
GATGGAAAGGGCATGAGCTTCGGGGTGGCGATCAACTTCCGCAATTGAGGGCGTCGGTGGGCCGTTCAGAACCAGATGCGGCCGCGCACCGCCTGCTGGGCGGCCCACCACATGGCGAACTGCCTGCGGGAGGGGGAGAGGCCGGCAGGCTGGCGGAAGGGGTCGCGCACCTTGGCCAGCGCCTTGAGATCTCCGGAGACCAGCGCCAGCGGCAGGAATGGCGGAGCGATGGACGTGGCGGCATAGGTCTGCCCTGCCGCCTCGCGTGCGGCCCAGAGGTGGCGCGCCGCGGCCTCTCTCATGTCGCCAAGCGCCGCCAGCAGGCCAGGCGTGACCGTGCCGGACACCGCCTCTTCCCGTCCCACGCCATGGCGGGCGAGGACATCGAGCGGGATGTAGCATTGCCCGCGCGCGGCATGGATGGGGAAGGCCCGCATCAGCCCCGTCATGGCGATGGCGACACCGCCGTGTCCCGCCAGATCGCCCGAGCGGCCCACGTCCGGCAGCAGGATGAGCGCCGAGAGCTGGAGCAGCGCCGAGGCCGTCTCGCCCGCATAGCCCTCGAGATCACCCACGGTGGGCATGGGATCGTCGTAGAGGTCGAAGACGCGCGCGTCGGCCATCGCGATCAGGCTCTGGCGCGGCAGGCGGAACCGTTCGATCGTATCGAGCAGCGCGGCGGCGACCGGGTGGCCGGAGACATCGCCCCTGCCCTCCCCCTCGATCACCTCCCGCCACCAGGCGAGGCGCACCTCGCCGGGCAGCGCCTCGCGCACCACCTCGCGCACGCGGGCGACATCGAGATTGTAGGCATAGAGTGCGAGGAGGTGCCGGCGCTTGTCCTGTGGAGCGAACAGGGCGGCAAGGAAGCGGTCGCGATCCTGTGCCTGCACCTGTGCGGCACAATAGGCATAGGCCTCGTCGAGCGCCGCGCCGTCCGTCGTGCGGTCTTGCATGGCTTAGACCGCGATCAGCGCCGCGCCCACCCGCCGGCCCTCGGCGAGGAGCACGTTGTAGGTGGCTGCGGCGGAGGGCGTCGGCATCAGCTCGAAGCGGATGCCGGCATCGCGCAGCACCTGCTTCAACGGCTCTTTCAGGTGCGCGGGATCCTTGCCGGTGCCGATGAGGAGCAATTCGACGGTCGCGGCGTCCGCCACCACCGGGGCGAGCGAAGCCGCGTCGATCTCCGCCATGCTCACCGGCGCCCAGCCGCGGATCCCAGAGGGCAGCGCGAGGACGGAGCCAGCATGGGACATGCCGGAGAAGTGGAAGAAGGTGTCGCCATAGCCGTCTATGGCGACCTGCCGCGGCAGGAAGGGGGCGCCGTCCGGGGCGGCCACCACCCGCGCCTCAGGCCTTGGCCGGGCGCGCGGGGCCGGCCTTGCCGTTGGGCTTGCCGTTCTTGCCCTTGCCGCCCTTGTTTGCCCCCCCGCTGGCCGACACGCCGGTGGCGGGCGCGGCCTCGGGCGGGACAGCGGCGGCGGCGTCCTTGGCCTCCAGCTTCACCAGCTCGTCCAGCTCCTTCACCTCGGGATCGGCCTCCTTGGCCGGCAGGCTGACCGTGGAGGCACGCAGGCCGAGGTGGATGAGGATGGGGGCCGCGACGAAGATGGTGGAATAGGTGCCGATCACCACGCCCACCGTCATCGCCAGCGAGAAGCCGCGGAGCACCTCGCCGCCAAAGAAATAGAGCGCGAGGGTGGCGAAGAAGGTGGTGGTGGAGACGATGATCGTCCGCGAGAAGGTGGCGTTCACCGCGATGTCGAGCAGTTCGGGCAGCGGCAGCTTCTTGTAGCGGCGCAGCATCTCGCGAATACGGTCGTACACGACCACCGTATCGTTGAGCGAATAGCCCATGATGGTGAGGATCGCGGCAATCGACGTGAGGTCGAAATCCACCCCGAACGCCGAATAGATCATCAGCGTGACGAAGATGTCGTGCAGCGTCGTCACGATGGCGCCGACGGCGAACTGCCACTCGAAGCGGAACCACAGATAGGCCAGCACCGCCACCGCGCCGAGCACCAGCGCGAGAATGGACTGGCGCACCAGCTCGCCGGACACGCTCGGGCCGACCGTCTCCACGCGGCGGACGGTATAATCGGTGCCGAGCACGCCATTCACCTTGGCGAGGATGGCCTGCTGGGCCTCGTCCGTGGTGCCGAAGGCGCCGATGCGGATGAGCACGTCCCGCGGAGAGCCGAACTCCTGGATCTGCACGTCGCCCACATCAAGGTCGGTCAGATGCTCACGCAGCGCGCCGATGTCGGCCTGCTGCTGGCTGGTCTGCGCCTCAATGAGCGTGCCGCCCTTGAAGTCGATGCCGAGGTTGAAGCCGTGGATGGCAAACAGCAGGCAGGCCACGATGGACAGCGCCGCGGAGAACGGGAACGTCCAGTGCCGCAGGCGCATGAAGTGGATGTTGGTCTGCGCCGGGATGTAGTCGATCAAAGGCATGTGCGGCGCACCTTCAGATGGGCAGCTTCGCCGGCCGCCGCCACTTCACCCAGTAGGCGATCATGAGCCGCGTCAGGGTGTAGGCGGTGAACATGGTGGTCAGAAGGCCAAGGATGTAGGTGACGGCGAAGCCGCGCACCGGTCCGGACCCACCCATGAGGAACAGGATGACCGCCGTGGCGAGGGAGGTGATGTTGGCGTCGAGGATGGTGCCCAGCGCGTTCACGAAGCCCTTGTCGATGGCCGAGATGGCGGATCGTCCCTCCCGCGCCTCGTCGCGCATGCGCTCGAAGATGACGACGTTGGAGTCGACCGCCATGCCGATGGTGAGGACGACGCCCGCGATGCCGGGAAGGGTCAGCGTGGCGCCGAGCACCGACTGGAGCGAGAACATCAGGATGATGTGCACGGCGAGGGCGATGAGCGCGAACAAGCCGAACAGGCCGTACACGGCGATCATGAAC
>JAEWBL010000483.1 GCA_023391175.1 Pseudomonadota bacterium | reverse complement strand
TTCGACCACACCTCGCTCGACGATTGCCGCACCGAAGGCCTCGCGCCGGCCAAGACCCACTGGGCCCGCGTGATCGACACCCCGCCGTTCTACGCCTATCCGCTCAAGCCCGGCATCACCTTCACCTATCTCGGCATGAAGACCGATGCGACCGCCGCCGTGCGCTTCAAGGGCGTGCCGAGCGACAATCTGTTTGCCGCCGGCGAGATGGTTGCGGGCAACGTGCTCGGCAAGGGCTACACCGCTGGTGTCGGCATGAGCATCGGCACGGCCTTCGGACGCATTGCCGGCGTCAATGCCGCCGCGAGCACTGGGCACCGCCACCCAACATTTCAGGAGGAAATGGCTTATGCCGCCGCACGATGATCCGGCAGCGCCCGTTGCCGGCGGCGCCTGCGAGGGCGGCGTGAACCTCGCGGGCGCCCTGAGTGCGGGCGAGGCAGAGATTGCCCGCGTCATGCAGATTTGCAACGCCTGCCGCTACTGCGAAGGCTTTTGCGCCGTTTTCCCGGCGATGACGCGGCGGCTGGAGTTCAGCAAGGCCGACACCCATTACCTGGCGAATCTCTGCCACAATTGCGGCTCGTGCCTCTATGCCTGCCAATATGCGCCGCCGCACGAATTCGCCGTCAATGTCCCGCAGGCCATGGCGAAGGTGCGCGTGCGCACCTATCAGGATTATGCGTGGCCGCGGGCGTTCGGCCGGCTCTATGACCGGGCCGGACTGACCGTCGCTCTTGCGCTCGCCGGCGGTCTCGCGCTGTTCATGATCCTTGCGATCGCCATGAACGGCCGGCTGATCCACGAGCCGCTGGCGGGGAATTTCTACGCGATCTTCCCGCACAACTTCCTCGCCCTGCTGTTCGGCGCGGTGTTCCTGTTCGCGATCCTCGCGCTTGGGGTCGGCGTCACCCGATTCTGGCGAGCGGTTTCGCCCACCAGAGACGGGGATCTTTCTGCCATCGCCGCCGCTGCCAAAGCGCGCGCGCCGGCCGCGGCGGAGGCCCTCACGGACGTTGCGCGCCTGCGCTATCTCGGTGGAGGCCACGGCGATGGCTGCAACGAGGGCGATGACGCATTCACCCTGTGGCGCCGCCGGTTCCACCAGCTGACGCTCTACGGCTTCCTGTTGTGCTTCGCGGCGACCTGTGTCGCGACGCTGTATCATTATCTGTTCGACCTGCCCGCGCCCTATGCCTTCACCAGCGCGCCGGTCATTCTGGGATCGCTTGGCGGCCTCGGCCTGATCATCGGTCCGATCGGCCTGTTGTGGCTGAACCTGAAGCGCGATGCGCTGCGGGCCGACATCCAGCAGAACACCATGGATCGCGGCTTCATCATGCTGCTGATCTTGGTCAGCGTCACCGGTTTCGCACTTCTGCTGCTGCGCGATACCCGCTTCATGGCGCTGTGGCTCGCCATCCATCTCGGCACGGTGATGGCGCTGTTCCTGACGCTACCCTATGGCAAGTTCGCCCACGGCATCTTCCGCTCTGCCGCACTGCTCAAGTTCAATCTCGAGAAGCGTATGCCCAACCGGTTCGGGCTCGGAGAGGAGTGAAGGGACTGCCTGCGCCGTGCGGCAGCTGACTTAGCCCATGAATCTAACGCTACTGCGGGAGAACCAGACTGGTGGTCTCCAGATGGCGACCGAGCACCTTAAACGCCTCCAAGATGTCCGGGCGGCGCTCCCGTTTCACCGCCCGAGATACTTTATGAGCGCGGCGATGCTGAGCACGACAAGCGCCAGAACGAGAAGGCCGAACAGCCACATCCCCCACATGCCGCCGCTCATCATCTGATCGTAATGCATGACAGTCTCCCTTCTGCGGGATCAAGCAATCTTCACCACCGCCATCATGCCGGTGGCCATGTGGTAGAGGTGATGGCAGTGCAGAAACCACTCGCCCTTCGGGCCAGCGTCGAAGGCGACGGTGACAGGCACGTGCGGCGGCACCATTACCGTGTCGCGGATGGCGCCGGAGAAACGGCGCCCGCCGATGCCGACCACCTGGAAATGGTGGCCATGCAGGTGCATGGGATGGCTCATGGTGGTGGGGTTCATGAACGTCAGTTCCACCCGCTCGCCGGGACTTGCCTCGAACGGCTTGGCCTCGCCATAGATGCGGCCGTTGATGGTCCAGCGATAGCCGGCCTCCTCTCCGAGCATGATGGGAATGACGCGGTCGGCTGTGCGCGGCACGAGCGGCTTCGCCGCTGCGAGTCGCGCCTCGAACGTGAGATCGACAAGGCCCTGCGGCCGATCCGCGCTCTCGGCGATACGCGCCACGGAGGCCCCGGCGGTCGCCAGGACGAGGCCGGTGCGGCGCGGCGAAGACTCCACCTGGGCCAGTACGGGAAAAGCGCCGCCGCCCGCGGGAATATCCAAGATGAGGTCGATCCGCTGGCCCTGGGCCAGGGGAAAGGCATCTGCCTCGACGGGGACGCACGGCGAACCATCCACGGCGATGCATCTGGGCCTGAGGCCGGGCACACTGATGAAGAAGGCCGTGGCGGTGCCGCCGTTGATGATGCGCAGGCGCACCCGGCCGCCCTTCTCCACCTGCACCGTTTCGGGGTCGGCGAGGGTGCGCCGGTTGGCGAGGAAGGCGTCGTAATCGACATCGTTGGCGTGGGCCATCATGCCGCCACCCATTCCCCCACCCATGCCGTGGCCCATCTGGCCGGCGGGGGGTGACCCGGACATCCCGCCGCCCATAGCTCCCCCCATGGATCCCATGCCGCCCATTCCACCCATCCCATGCCCGGAATGGCCCATTCCGGGCATGGCCATTCCCGGCATGGACCCGCCCGTGCCGTGACTGCCATGAGCGCTGCTCCCGCCGAGACCGGCGAGGATCTCCTCCGGGCTTCGGAACGAGAAGTCGTGCAGCATCACCACCACATCCTGCACATCACCGGCGTCGGCTTCACGGGTCACGAGGGGGGCGGCGAGAAGTTGCTGTTCGCTGAGCGTATGGGAGTGCATCCAGTGGGTGCCGGGCGTCAGGAGGAAGTCCACCTGATCCGTGCTCCCGGGCGCCAGTTCACCGCCGCCGGGACGGGCGCGATCCTGGTCGGCCGGGGCAAAGAGCTGGCCGTGCCAGTGCATGACCGCGGGCGATCCGGAGGCATTGAGCACCCCGCCAGCGAGCCGGTCGCCCTCCTTGGCGAAGATGCCTTCCCCGCCCGGGCCTTTCACCGTGAACACCTTGGCGGCCTTGCCGTTCACCTCGAGCGTCATGCTCTCGACGCTGAGAAGGGGCGCCGCGAGGGCGCGGGTCCACCCGCCGGAAACGGCGAGCGCGCCCATTGCCGCGCTGCCCGCGAGGAAGGAGCGGCGGGTGAGAGAGGGGGGCATCGGTCGGGTCATGGTCAGCCTCTGGATCAGCTTCCTGGGCGCGTCGCCGGGCAGACAAGGCGGGCCCGGGAAATCAGGTGTCTTCAGTATTTGGCCTGGGCAGCGGAGCCGTCCGGAGCGGTGATCTGGACCGCGCCCTTCACCCCCTTGGGAACGGCCACTGCGGCGGTGCCGGCAAGCCGGTTGGCGCCGGCGGGAGCGAGCGGGAAGCGCTGGGCCTTGCCGTCCACCACGAGGATGGCGTTGGCCTTGAAACCATCGGCCGCGATGGGCTTGTCGGATCCGTCGCTGAGATAGAGCGCGACGGCGGGGGTGCCGTCGGCCACCAGCTCGGCATGATAGTGCCCGGCATCCACCCGCACCCCGCCGTTGGCTCCGACGCCGGGCTCGTGCGCGAAAAGCGGCGTGGCGGAGAGGGACAGAGCGAGCAGGGCGGGAACGAGGCGTCGCAAATTCATGGCAGGCTCCGTCAAAAGGCGTCGGCGCGCGCGGCGCCGGCAAGGGGAGAAGCCTCGCCGGCCGCGGCCACGAGCCGCTCCAGCGGGCGGCGGCCGTAGGCGAGGACGAGGACGGGGGTGAGCACGGCGTCGAGCAGCGTGGCGCTGACGAGGCCGCCAAAAATGGTGATGGCGACCGGGTGGAGGATTTCCTTGCCCGGCACCTCCGCCCCGCTCATGAGCGGCAGCAAAGCAATGCCGGCGGAAGCCGCCGTCATCAGCACCGGGGTCAGTCGCTCGAGGCTACCGCGCGTCACCAGCGCCGGACTGAAAGGCAGGCGCTCGCTGATCGCGAGATTGATGATGTGGCTGATCTTCAGGATGCCGTTGCGCGCGGCGATGCCGGTGAGCGTGACGAAGCCGATCATGCTCGCGACCGAAAGAGGCTGCCCGGCGAGCCACAGCGCCGCCACGGCGCCGATGAGCGCCAGCGGCACGCTGCCCATGATGACCAGCGCGAACAAGGCCGAGCGATAGCGGCTGTAGAGGATGGCGAAGACCAGCAGCAGGGACACGGCGGCAAGGCCGCCGATCGTGCGCATGGAGTCCTCCTGCGCCGCGAAGGTACCCTCAAGGCTGGTCGAAGTCCCCGCCGGAAGGGCCGTCTCGCCGATGACACGACGCATGTCTGCAATGACGGCCGCCGTGTCCCGCGTACCGGAGGTGTTGGCCAGCACCACGATGCGCCGCCGCCCGCCTTCGCGCAGGATCTGGTTCGGCCCGTCGGTCTCCTTGACCTCCGCCACTTGGGAGAGCGGTACCCAGCCGGATGGCGTCTCGATGAGGAGGCCGGCCAAGCCGTCAGCGCTGCGCGTCGCGTCGGGCAAGCGGACAACCAGGTCGAAGCGCCGGTTCCCGTCCACGAGGGTCGAAACCACGCGCCCGTTGGAGAGCCGCGCCAGCGCCTCCGTCACCTGGGCCGGCTGGAGGCCATAGAGGGCGGCACGGCCATAGTCCACGCGCACCGTCACCTCGGGCACGCGCACCTGCCGCTCCACCTGCAGGTCGACGAGCCCTGGAATTGCGGCGAGGCGCTGGCGCAGGGTGTCCGCAGT